>NZ_JAXCIS010000226.1:0-47340 GCF_034044025.1 Pseudomonas sp. SED1 | reverse complement strand
AGCCCTTTCAAGGTCTTTGCCTAAATCGCGTCCTACGCCTATTCCAGGCTGAAATTAAGAAAAAAACGAGTTGAATTTGGTTCAGTCAGCATCTGTTTTGGTCAAAAAATGATCATGTTTTTAGGCTTTTTCCAAAGACCTTGAAAGGGCTGGCTGTAAGAGCGGAACCCATAGTCGCCGTTACGAAAATTACGGATATGTACCCCGACCCACCCCCCGCAACTCTCTGGTGAAATAACGACTCGGCACCTCACCCAACACACGCTTGAACACCGTCGCAAACGCACTCGGGCTGCTATACCCCAAATCCAGCGCCACCCTGGTCACCGGTTCCCCATTGCCCAGCCGCACAATCCCCGCCAGCAGGCAGGCTTGCTGGCGCCACTGCAGGTAACTGATACCCGTGGCCTGACGAAACTGCCGGGTAAACGTCCGGCGGCTCATCCCCGCGCCGAGCGCCATGGCATCAATGCTGACCTCCAACGAAGGCCCAGCCAGAAACTCTTCGCAAGCCTTCGCCAACCGCGGCTCGGCGGGCAACGGTGCACACAGCGGCAACAGCGGCATCCGGGCAATCTCGTGCAGCAGCAAGCCCATCAAATAGCTATCTCGACCCCCCATCGCGTAACGCGCAGGCACCTCCACGGCTTTTTCCAGCAACTGCCCGAGCAGCGGCGACACATCCAGCACCTGGCACGTTTGCGGCAACTCCAGCCGCCGCGCCGCCTGCGGGCGAATGTAGGTGTTGAGCATCGTCACCGGCCCGCGCATCAGCATGGCGTGGGACACATGCGGCGGCACCCAGATCGCGCGGCGGGGCGGCACCACCCAGTTGCCGGTAGCGGTGTAGACCGTGATGACGCCCCGGCTGGCATACGCAAACTGGCCGCGCGGGTGCGCGTGGTCGGGGAACAGTTCGCCGTCGGCATAGTCGATGGCAGTCACGACCACGTCACGTGGGGTGTTTTCGTAGGGATGAATATCGGGCATGGCCTGATTCTAGCCTTTGTTGACCCACAATCGCAGGCGGGCCATCACGGTTTGCGAAAAAATCTGCCGAATGCACGGCCTTTTGTCGTGCCAACCCGCAAATGGACCCCGTCACCATGAAACACAAACACCTGTTATTGGCCGTCCTGGTGACGGCCGTGTGGGGATTCAACTTCCCCATCACCAAGCTGGGCCTGGCCGAGATTAACCCGCTGTTACTGACGGCCCTGCGTTTCACCCTGGCTGCGTTGCCTTGGGTGTTTCTGGTGAAACGCCCCCAGGTGGCGGTGAAGTGGCTGGCGGCCTATGGCTTGATCTTCGGCGTGGCGATGTGGGCCTTGATCAACCTTGGGATCGCCATGGGCGTGCCGCCCGGCAGCGCATCGTTGCTGATCCAGTTCAGCGCATTTTTCACCATGGGCTGGGGCGTGCTGCTGTTTCGTGAAAGCCTGTCCCTGCCGCAATTGATCAGCGTCGCGCTGGCGGCCATGGGCTTGGTGGGCATGCTGTTGAGTGTGCAGGGCACGGCCACGATGCTGGGGTTTGCCCTGGTGCTGTTCAGTGCGCTGGCCTGGAGCATCGGCAATATCATCATCAAGGTCTCCGGCGTGCGGGAGATCTTTGCCTTCGTGGTCTGGGCCAGCCTGTTTGCACCGTTGCCGCTGCTGCTGTTGACGTGGCTGCTGGACGGCCCGCAAGCCTTTATCGCGTTGCCGGGGCAGTTGAATGGCGTGGCGTTGTTCTCGCTGGCGTTCCAGGTGTATGGCGCGACGCACTTCTGCTATTGGGGCTGGAACCTGTTGTTGCGCGAGTACCCGGTTTCCCGGGTGGCGCCCCTGTCACTGCTGATCCCGGTGTTTGGCATCGTCAGCTCAATGCTGATTCTGGGTGAGCGTCCCGGGGTTTCCCAGTGGCAGGCCATGGGGTTGATTCTGTTGGCCTTGATCGTGGGAATGAAGAAGGGGCGCTCGTTGTGGGTCAGGCAGGGCGGTCACGCTTGAGCAGGCCATAGAGCGCGCTGTCCGAGATCTCATCGCCGACCACCCAGCGTTCGCGCAGCAGGCCTTCGCGCACAAAACCCAGGCGCTCAAGCAACTTAGCGGAGCCCAGGTTGCGTGGGTCGATATCGGCTTCAAGGCGGCGCAGCCCGACGGTGTTGAAGCCGTGGTCGATCACCGCGCGGGCCGCCTCGCTCATGTAGCCCTTGCCCCAATGCTGGCGGTTCAGGGTGAAGCCGATTTCGGCGCGACCGCATTGCTCATCCACATTGAACAGGTCGCAACTGCCGATCACCTCGCCGGTGGCCAGCAACTCCACCATGCACACCAGGTCTTCACCGGTAATCGAGGCTTCCATCAGTTGGCCGAAGCGCTCAACGGCCTGGTCGGTGTGGGTCATGGTGGGGAAGGAAAAGTAGCGCATGGCCTCGGGGTCGGACCAGATGGCAAACAGCGCGCGCCAATCGTCCTGATGGGGAGGGCGCAGGCCCAGGCGCTCGGTGGTGAGGAGAACGGGGGCGAAAAAGGGCAGGGTCATAAGGTGCTCGTCCGTGAAAGTCACGGGCGAATGCTGCCGGGATTGCCGGCGTTGTACAAGGGTCAGGAAAAGGCGGTGGCCTCCGGTGCGTGGGCCTGGGCTTTCCAGCTTGCGTATGCGCTCCCACGCCGGAGTCACCCATTCGATCGCTTTCAATCTCTGCAGATCAACGTGTCCCAGCCAGATGCAACGCCCCAACAAAAATGCACATAGAACGTACATTTCTGGCAGTGCCACTGTCGTTCGTTGACTCCCACACTGTGTCGATCAATTGCCTTTGCAATAAACCATCAAGGCACAACTGAGGAGTCAAGACATGTCGGGTAAATTCAACAACCAAGTAGCAGTAGTCACGGGCGCTTCCACCGGAATCGGCTTTGCGATTGCGCAGGCATTGGTTGCCGAGGGCGCTAAACGTGTCTACATCACCGGTCGCTCGTCGGCAACGCTGGAAGCTGCGGCTGCCAAACTGGGCGGTAAAGCGGTAGCGGTCGTGTCTGATGTTGCCGTTCAGTCCAACCTTGATGCGCTGAAGGCATTGATTGAACAACAAGACGATCAACTGGATGCGGTGTTTGCCAACGCTGGCATATGCGAAAAAAACCCGATCGGCGAAACCACCGAGGCGGCCTACTACTCGATGTTCGACATTAACGTCAAAGGCGTGTTCTTCACGGTTCAGACCCTTTTGCCATTGATGAAAGATGGCGCGTCGATCGTGTTGACTGCCTCCATTTGCTCCAGCAACGGCATGGAAGGCCTGAGTCTCTATAACGCCTCCAAGGCGGCGGTGCGCTCATTTGCCCGGACCTGGGCCAATGAGCTCAAAGGCCGGAAAATTCGTGCCAACGTGCTGAGCCCTGGCTTCACCAGAACACCGTTAATGGACAACGGCCTGAAGATGGACGCGAGCCAGATCGACGCGCTCAGAAGTCATGTAGAGCAAATCGTCCCGCTGGGTTACATGGCCGAACCCGGTGAAATCGCGACATCCGCTCTTTTCCTTGCGTCGGCTGACGCCAAGTATGTCAACGGCGTGGAACTGATGGTCGACGGCGGTCTTTCGCAAATCTGACGGTTACCCAGGTTTACGCCCCGAGTTTGTCTCGTTCAACGCAATGGGTGAGTGATGAGAATTGGATTCATAGGTACAGGGAGCATGGGACAGGCCATGTTGCCGCTGCTGGTGCGCGCAGGCCACCGCGTCAGCGTGTGGAACCGCAGCGCCCGGGCGCTGGAAAATGTCGAGGGGGTACATCTCCTGGATACGCCTGCAGCGGCTTTCAGGGAGGAGGTAGTCATCAGCATGCTCGCTGATGACCAGGCCGTTCACGAAGTGCTGCTTTCTTCCGGAGCGCTGCATGGGGCTGCTGAACATTGCACACATGTCGTGATGTCGACCCTGTCACCCTCGCTCATGGAGCAACTGCAAACACTGCACGACCAGTTGGGGCTGGCCTTAGTGGCCGCGCCGGTGTTCGGTGTACCGGCAACGGCCAGCAAGGGTGAGCTGAACATTCTGGCGGCAGGGCAGGAAGCAGCGATTGCCAGACTTCAACCACTATTTGATGTGCTCGGCAAAAAGACCTGGTACCTGGGCCATCGTCCGGTATATGCCTGTATTGCGAAAATTGCCGGCAACATGATGATCACGCAGGCCATTGAATCCCTCGCCGAGGCAACGGCGCTGACCCAGCGCTATGGGCTGGATGCCGCTCGCTTTGTGGAGCTCATGACCCAAACGCTTTTTGCCTGCCCCAGCTACCAGCGTTACGGGCAGAACATTGTGAACGGGCGCTACGAGCCGGGCTTCAAGCTTGCCTTGGGGCTTAAAGACATCAACCTGGCGATCGCAGCGGGCAGCGACAAGGGTTTGCAATTGCCGGCCGCCGACATCGTGCGCTCCAGAATGATTACGGCGATGGCCAATGGCCTGGGCAACCAGGATTGGTCGGCGTTTTCCAGCGTCGTCAGATCGCCAGGAAACTCGCGTTGAAGAACGCTGTGGTCATCGTCCACGGCCGTGGCGGCGATGGAATCACCGTTAACGCGGTCTCGCCCGGTACCGGGTTCAGCGCGATTTTTATGCCTGTGTCATTTCGCGGTTTCGCGAATGGATTTGCCAGCACTGGGCAGCGAAACCCATGGCGAACAGGCCGAGCAAAACCAGCAGTGTGGCTACCACGGGTGGGGAGCCGGGGCCGTCGGCCAGCGGGTGGGTAGCGGGTAGCCGGGTCAGGGTTTCGTTGACGCCGGGGACCAGCGACAGGAGAAAGCTGAAAGACAGCCCGAAGCTCGACAGATACGGACGAAGTCTTCCCAGGAATGGCACGCGCCGCACGTAGACGCCGCCAAAGGCTACAAGCAGGATCACGATGCCGAATACGTGCCCGGGGTTCAAGCCTCCCGTGCTGGACACTCCAAAGGAGGTGATAACCGCTAGCGTCAACCCGGCGAGATAGACCTTGCCGGAGCGTGTGAGCGAGTCGATTTTCAGATAGCGGGCGAAGCTGTAGAGGCCTGCAAGAACGGGGACCAAACTAATAACCGTATGAATCGCACCAAGGGACGAAATGGGATGAGTCATGGGTAGCTCTCTGAAGACAAGATAACGAGTCAGCGCAAACCTACTAGTTGGTAGTCTGGCTGTCAAGCAACTGTCTTGGGAGTTGTCGCGGCGGCGCGCGATTGACTTTTGGGTTGGCCGAATTGCTTGCGCAGTTCCCCTGTGAATAGCTGCGCGTGGTCTCGTTACTGACGGTTGGTGGCCCGGTCAGCGGGGAATAACAACGAAAACCGGATGGTCCCAGGCGTTGGCTGTTCCACACTCACCTCACCGCCATGCAGTTGCATGATCGCCGCAACGATCGCGAGGCCAAGGCCGTATGAGTCCGAGCTTTGGTGACGAGAGGCGTCACCACGGTAAAAGCGGTCGAACAGCTTGCGCAGGATTTCATCGGCAAGCACTGGGCCTTGATTTTCCACATCAATGCGCCAGCCGGAGCCGGTCGCCACTACACGCAGCAGGATCTCGCTGCCTTCATCGGCATAGCGAATGGCATTGGCCACCAGGTTGCTCAATGCTCGGCGCAGCAGCAATGGATCGGCGTTGGCCACGCCATCGCCGACGGTCCGCAGGGTGATCTGGCGCTCCTCTGCCAGCCCCTCGAAGTATTCGCAGATGCGCTGGATTTCGTCATTCAGAGACAGCGATTGGCGCTCCACCATCGCCTGCGCTTCGTCAGCCCTCGCGAGGAATAAAATGCTCTCTACGATCCGTGAAATGCGCTCCAGCTCTTGCAGGTTTGAAGCAAGCAGTGTCTGGTACTCGTCCGGGGTGCGTGACTGACGCAGCGCCACTTGGAAATGCCCCATCAATGAGCCGACCGGCGTGCGTATTTCGTGAGCCAGGTCGGCAGAAAACTGTATCAGGCGCTGGTAACCGTTGGCGAGGCGGTCGAGCATGGCGTTGTAGGCGTCACTCAGTTGCTGCAGCTCAACCGGCGTGTCTGCGCTGTTCATGCGGCTGTCGAGCCGCTGGGGCGTTATGTTCGCCGCGTGCGCCGCCATCTGGCGTAACGGGCGCAGGCCGCGCCGCAGCAGGATGTAGCCGAGCAGGGCGGTGACCAGGAAGGCCAGGCTCACTGCCAGGTAGATACGCTCGCGAAAGGCCTTGAGCATGGCCATTTCCTTATCCATGAGGTGCGCGGCGGTGAGCCGTACATCGCGCCCGCCGGAGGTGGTTTGCACGGTAGCAGCGCGCAGCGGCACACCTGCGTCGGTCATGCCGCTGCGCAAGTCTTCTACGCGCAGCGCCGTGTCCGGAGTGATCACTGGCAGGTCCGGTAGCACGACGCCCAACGGATTGACCTGTATTACGGGCTCCTGGCCAGGCTCTCCGATGATGAAGATGTCGTCTTCGCTGTCGAGCATGTTTTTGAAAATTTGCGGGCTGTCGCGCAGCTTGTCCAGGGCAAGCTCGTAGTGCAGCAGTTTACGAAAGTGATCCAGGCGTCCCATCACCGCATGGTCGGTGTTCATCAGCACCGACGCCCTCATGGATGCGTACAGGTAAAACCCGGCCCCGGCCACTGCGAGCATGGCGACCAGTGAGAACGCCAGCGTCGAGCGCAGGGTCAGGGACGGCTGGCGTCGGCGCCACATGGCCGTACCTCGCACACGTAGCCGATGCCACGCACCGTATGGATCAGTTTGACCGGGTAGGGCAGGTCGACCTTGCTGCGCAGGCGCTTGACGGCGACATCTACCACGTTGGTGTCGCTGTCGAAATTCATATCCCAGACCTCCGAAGCAATCTGTGCCCTGGACAGCACATCGCCTTCCCGGCGCAGGAACAGATGCAGCAAGGCGAACTCCTTGTTGGTCAAGACGATCACTTGCTGCTGGCGGGTGACACGACGACGGACCAAGTCCAACTCCAGGTCGGCAAGGTGAAAGTGATCGATCTCCCGGACCACTCCGCGCCGAAGAATAGTGCGAATGCGTAACAGCAGCTCGGTAAAGGAAAACGGCTTGACCAAATAGTCGTCGGCCCCCAGTTCCAGGCCGCGAATACGGTCGTGCAGTTGGTCGCGAGCCGTCAGGAACAGCACCGGCACGTCTTGCCGTGCACGCAACAGTTCGATGATCTGAAAACCATCGATGCCCGGAAGCATCACGTCCAGCACGATCAGGTCGTAGGGCGTTTCGAGTGCCATGTGCAGGCCGTCGGCGCCGTGCTGGGTCCAGTCGACCTTATAGCCGGACTCGCCAAGGCCTTTTTTCAAGTACTCGCCGGTACTCGTGTCGTCTTCAATCAGCAAAATATGCATTCAGGTGGGCTCGGCTTTCTCTGCCAGGTGCGCAAACTGTGGGGTCCGGAGCAGATACCAGATAGCTACAAGACTTGTATGAAACAAAGTTTAACCAGCTATGGGAAAGTTGCGGGTTACATTTTTGTCATTCGTGGTAAGGGGGCAGCAGATGACAAAAATGTCATCTGCTGGTCATCGTGGAGGCCCGGCTGAGGTTGGAGGATGGATGCACTTAAACCAGTGAGGAATCCCCAACATGAAGCTCAAGAGTGCTCTGTCCACCACGTTTGGTTTATTGATGGTCGGTGCTGCCGCGATCGCAGCCGCAGCTGATATGCCGGTCATCAAACCGTTACGGGGCGTGGTCGAAAGTGTCGACAACAATACCCTGACCTTTACCTCTCGCACCGGTGCCCACCAAACCATCGGCCTGACTGACAAGACCGGTATTGTCAGGGTCTCCAAGGCAGATATTGATTCGATCAAGGCCGACAGCTTTGTCGGTTCGGCAGCCATCCCGCAGTCTGATGGTACGCTCAAGGCGCTGGAGGTCACGGTATTCGAATCCAGCCTTAAGGGCAGCGGCGAAGGTCACTACGGTTGGCAAAATGCCGATGGCACGACGGGCACCATGACCAATGGCACCGTGGGCAAGTTGTCCAACGCCAGCGGCCGCACGCTGACCGTCAACTACAAAGGCGGTGAGAAACAGCTGGTTGTGCCGACGAATGTGCCGATTGCTTATGTCGAGCCTGGTAAGGCCGATGAGTTGGTCAAAGGCGCCAAAATTGTCGTGTTCCCTGCGCAAGACGGCAGCGCGCGCGGCGTTGCGGTCGGTAAAGACGGCTTCCAGCCGCCTATGTAAAACGGCGGCTCTGTGGCAGCGAGGCCCGGCGGCCTCGTTCCCGCAGGCGTCTCCTTGTTTTGGCGGAAGGGAGCAGCATGAAACGAAGTCGTATTCATCCCTGGCCTGTGCGCCTCACCCATTGGCTTAACGCCATTTGTATGGTGTGTATGTTTATGAGCGGTTGGGCGATCTACAACGCGTCCCCGCTGTTTGGGTTCCGGTTCCCAGCTCAGTTGACGGTGGGTGGCTGGTTGGGCGGCTCGCTCGCCTGGCACTTTGCATTTATGTGGTTGTTGGTTATCAACGGCCTTGTTTACGTGCTCTATAGCCTGTTCAGTCGCCATTTTCAGCGTGATTTCCTGCCGGTCACCGTCCAGGCGGTCAAGCGTGATTTGAACGATGCCCTGCATTTTCGGCTGGCCCATAAGACGGGTGTCTACAACGCTGTACAGCGCCTGATGTATGGGGTTGTCCTGGGGGCTGGGGCGTTGGTTGTGGTTTCGGGCGTGGCGATCTGGAAGCCCATCCAGCTGCAGGAACTGGTCGCGTTGTTTGGCGGCTATGACAGTGCACGCTATGTACATTTTGTGGCGATGTCTGCCATTGGCGCGTTTGTCGTCGTGCACTTGGTGCTCGTACTGCTGGTGCCGAAAACCCTGGTGCCCATGATCACAGGTGGCGTACGGCCGATTGAAAACGGGAGGCCCGATCATGAATGAACCCAAAAAAACCACGACCCAGCGCATCAGGCTTGAGCCCGCTCAGCAGCGTCAACTGGAAAATATCCAGCGTCGGCACTTCCTGCGCGGCGGGTTGACCGTCGGGGCCATGGCCATGTTGACCGGTTGCAATTTGCAGGACGGCGACCAGGTGGACAAGGTGTTGTGGGCCATGTCGCGCTGGAACGATCGGGTTCAGGCCTGGCTGTTCAGTGGGCAGAAACTGGCACCGACCTTCAGCAAGGCGCAAATGACCACACCCTTTCCGTTCAACGCGTTCTACGGCGAGGACGACATCCCTGAAGTCGACCTGTCGAGTTATTCGCTGGCCGTGTCTGGCCTGGCCCGGGACAAAGCGCCCTGGACGCTGGAAGGTTTGCGCAAGCTGCCCCAACGTACCGACATCACGCGCTTGATCTGCGTGGAGGGTTGGAGTGCTATCGGACAGTGGGGGGGTGTGCCGCTCAAGACCTTCCTGGAGCACATCGGCGCGGACACTGGCGCCAAGTATGTGGGCTTCAAGTGCGCTGACCGCTACTACTCCAGCCTGGACATGCCGACCGCACTCCATCCGCAGACCCTGCTGGCGCTGGATTACGGCGAAGTCGCACTCCCTCCGGAGTATGGGTATCCGCTTCGAATCCGCGTGCCCACCAAGCTGGGCTTCAAGAATCCCAAGCATGTTGTCGAGATTTTTATTGGAAATGACAATCCCGGCGGCTACTGGGAAGATCAAGGTTACAACTGGTTCAGCGGTATCTGAAGGCTTGACTCCAAACCTACTGGAAGATAGATTTTCGCGATGAATAATCCTTCCAGTACCTTCAATGAAATTCTTGACTGCGCGCGCTCACTCATTATCGGAGGTGGGTACAACGGTTTCAGTTACGCCGACATCTCTGAATTCGTGGGCATTCGCAAGGCAAGCATTCACCATCACTTTCCCACCAAGGTTGATCTCGTCCGCACGCTGGTCGAGCGTTATCGCGAAGAGGCCGAGGCCGGGATTGCGGCGCTGGAGCGTCACTACCCTGATCCCGCAGACCAGTTGCGTGCCTATATCGGTTATTGGCTCGACTGTGTCGGTGATGTGACCAAGGGCTATTGCGTGTGTGCCTTGCTCGCTACCCAGATTCCCGTGTTGCCTCAAGAGGTGGTTCTGGAAGTGAGGGCTCATTTTCGAGCGCTCTCTGCCTGGATTACTTCTGTGCTGGAGCGAGGGGCCAAGCAAGGAAAATTCGCTTTATCCTGTGATGCCCGCGCCGAGGCAGAGATGTTTATGGCAACGGTACATGGCGCAATGCTTTCTGCCCGGGCGTACGGCGATGCCGAAACCTTTGGTGCGATCACTCAGCCATTGCTGGACAGGCTTGTCATCACTCAAGGCTGAAGTCTGAGTTCCCCGGTTCCGGCTGATCCCCATCGACAGATAAGGGCTTACGCTGGCGTAACGGCCGAGCCCGCTGTGGGGGCGATGGCGTTTGAACCGCTTCGGTTGATACCCATGTGAGCACGCTGGCAGGCTGCGCCAGCGCAGTGGTGGACAGGTTTATTGCGCATTCGAAGGGCACCCCGACGATATACACGCTGCCACAGGCGCGGTTGCGTGACACGGTCGCAGCCTGCGCATGGTCGGTGCTCTGCTCCCCAATGCCAGTGGTTTCGTCTGGAGCCTCATCGGCGCAATCATCCTCCAGGACCGCGAGTGTTCCCGTTAGGGCTCGCCCGCTCTTGCTCGTGGCGACGGGCATCATCTTTCGGCATGCCATCATTTGTTGCAGCATCACTTCGACGTCTGGTCGACGCGACAGGTTCGTGGCGGCCTCCGCTTGTGGGTTTGCGCCTGCGGCGGGCTTGAACTGCGCTTTCAACAGTGCCGGGAAGTCTGGGGCAGTGGCCTTCCCGTTCGGATTATCAGCGGGCTGCGTGGTCTTTGATAAAACATAAGGCAGCGGCGGCAGGGTGGAAATACGGGTCATAACAGATCCTCATGATCAGGCGCTGACGAATTCCCTGAGTCGAAAGTAACTATCTACCAGTTGGAAGGTTAACTCAACCTGAAATGACCGATTGGTGTGACCGGTGCGCGTGGGGCAATCAGCCCGTCCCAATCATCTCGCCTGCCAGGTCTGCAAGGGCGCGAAGCCGCTCCATCTGCCGCATATCGTGGTGATAACCCATCCAGATATCGCGTCCGGGCGGCGGTTCGCCGGTGTCTAACAGTTTGAGTGCGGGCAATTGATCGCCCAGAACACGAGGCAGGACGGCAACGCCCAGGCCCAGCGTGCACATCTGTGCCTGAACCGTGCGGCTGCTGCTGGTGAACACGGTTCTGGCTTGAGGGTACAGCGCTTGTAACCAGAGCACATCCGGATAATGCGCTTGGGCAGTGTTCATGGTAATCAGGCCGACACCTTCACCACTATCTCGCGGCAGGAATGACGCCTGGGCACTCACGTACAGTCCGTAGCTCAGCGTAACGAGTCGCCTCTGGACGATGTCGGGCTCGGTGAAAGGAATGATCCGAAAGGCAATGTCTGCTTCCCTGCGCGTCAGGTCGAACAACCTGTGCCCCGCAATCACTTCGGGCACGATCAATGGATGACGTCTGACGAGCTCACCCAGGACGGGCCCCAGCACGTAACTGGCGAACCAGTCTGCCGAAGATATCCGCAACTGGCCCTCAGGCTGGTCGCTTTCGCCCGCGATGCGCCGCTCAATCGTCAGTGCACTGCGTTCCATTTCTTCGGCCAGCTCGAAAATGCGTTCACCGCTGTCGGTCAGCACCAGCCCTGACGCGGTACGGCGGAAGAACACCTCGCCGCCGGCCTGCTCAAGCACCTGAAGGCGTCGCCCCACGGTGGGGTGGCTGACGCCCAACAGCTTGGCTGCAGCGCCCAGCGAACCTCCCCGCGCGATGGCCAGGAAGACGCGTAAGTCATTCCACTCCATGGTTTGCCCCGTACAAAAGTGAACAGTGAAGATGCAGTAATGGCAGTCCCGCCGCAACCCCTTCGGCTCGCACAATAGACCCAAGAACCCAGGCAGAGGCAACCGGCGATCAGGCCTGACGCATGCACCCACTGAAGGACACAACCATGACCCTTGAAACCCTGGCTGCTCGCCTGGAGGCGCTGGAAAGCCGCGCGGCAATCGAATCGCTCATCTCCACATATGCCAATGCGTTCGATCGCATTGACCCCGTTCTGTTACGCACGATTTGGCATGCCGACGCGACCCTGGAACTGCCGGGTTTTGGCGAGGGTGCCGGCCCGGAGGGTGTTGTAGCGATGGCTGAAGAGAGCTGGCGAAAGATGCCCCACATGCACCATTGGATGTCCAACCCGCTGATCCATATCGAGGGGGGCGTAGCCACGGCAACCGTCGCGGCTGACTGCCTCTTTCATGACATCGAAAAAGGCCCGGTACAGGTCAGCGGCCTGTATCACGACCACTTCGAGCGCCGCGAAGGCCAATGGCGATTCACCGCGCGACGTTTCGAACTGCACTTCCTCACACCGCTGGAAAACTGGAAGCCCATTGCTGGTTCGGAAACGTTTGTCGGTATTTGAACGAGAAACCTGCTCGGGACTCATCCGCTGGCCGCCTGGCGGATAACGCGAGGCCCATCATCGATTGGTTGTATATGGAGACTGTCCATGTTCTGCAATGATGTTTCCAAACCTGACCCTCGCCGTTGGGCAATGTTCGTGGTTCTGCTTGTCGGCGCGTTCCTTCCACCGCTGGATTTTTTTATCGTCAATATTGCACTCCCGTCGATCCGTGAGGAGTTGGGTGCCTCGGCCTCTGCTGAACAGTTGGTCATTTCTTCGTATGCTGCGCTTTATGCCGTGACACTGATCACTGGCGGGCGGCTCGGGGACTTGTACGGGAGAGGCCGTATGTTTCTTCTCGGGCTGGTCGGCTTTGCGGCCGCATCGGTGCTTTGCGGCTTCGCAGGGTCGCCCTGGGTGTTGGTTGTCGGACGCGCCTTGCAGGGCGTGACGGCGGCCGTAATGGCGCCGCAGGCGCTCGCGTCGGTGCAGGCGATTTTCCCTGATTCGGAAAAGCCCCTTGCGCTCAGCCTCTATGGTGCTGTCTTCGGCTTGGCCGCTGTAATCGGGCAGGCCCTGGGCGGCATCCTGATTTCCCTTGATCTCATGGGGCTGGGGTGGCGAGCAATTTTCCTCGTCAACTTGCCGGTGGTGGCGCTGGTCGCGCTGTTTGGCATCCCCTTGTTGAAGGAGATGCGCGTGCGCCACGCAACCAGGCTGGACCTGGGCGGCATGGGCTTGTCGATAGCCTGCCTCGGTGCGCTCATTGTACCGCTGATCGTGGGCCGGGAAGCAGGTTGGCCGTGGTGGTCGTGGTTGTCTCTTCTTACTGTACCGATGCTTGGGCGCCTGTTCTGGCTTTACGAGGCTCGCCTGGACCGTTCGGGCGGCGTGCCTCTTATCGTCCCGGCTGCATTGACGGCACCGGGGCTTGGCCGCGCGCTGATAATCGCATTGCTGTTTTACTCGATCGCGGTCTTCTTTCTGTTGTTCTCAGTCTATCTGCAGCAGGCGCTGCACGTATCCGCGCTGAGCGCCGGCCTTGTGTTCCTGCCATTTGGTGCAGGGCTTCTGGTGGGACCACTGCTGACGCCGTGGGGGCGGCGCATGCTCGGCGCCTATATCAATCCGCTCGGCATGGCCTTGGAGTCCATCGGGTTACTTGGGCTGGTCTGGCTCATCGTCGCGACACCGGTCGGGGTGCAACTGGCACCGGTGATCCTTGGCGCCATTCTGTTCGTGATTGGCCTCGGACAAGGCCTGACGATGCCGACGTTGATGCGAATGGTCACCGGCCGCGTTGCGCCGGCCTATTCGGGCATGATTGCCGGCATTGTCAGTTCGACCCTGCAAGTCAGCACCGCCCTCAGCGTCGCTGTAATTGGCGGGGTGTTCTATACCATCCTCGGTCCGCGCACCGATCCGGCCGCGATCACCCAGGCATTTATCGCCGCGACCATTTGCATTGTCTTTTGCCTGGTCACGGGTGCAGGGTTGGGCATTACCCTCGCTTGGCGATCCGTAGCCAATGCCTCTGTCCTGGGGGGCTTGAGCCCACCCCGGCAGTAATGGGGTGGGACAGTGAAAAAACGATAACGAAAGAGGACGACAGGAAGCAATTGCCCCGCTTAATAGGAAGCATTACTATTCACGTCCCGCCTCCCCAGTGCTCCCTTGATGACTCCCCAGCCGCCCCGCAGAACAGGCTTTTTCGAGCACTACGAAGAGTTGATCGGGACCTGGACGCGGCGCCTGAGAAACCGTCAGCAGGCCGAGGACCTGGCCCACGACACCTTTGTACGGGTGCTTGAGGCCAAGCCTACCGCGGTTGAGCAACCTCGCGCCTATCTGCATCAAACGGCGCGCAATATCGCAGTTGACGCGTATCGTCGCGAAGACCGCCGGGAAGCGATGGCGTTGGAAGCCTTTGATCAGAGCTCGCCCAACAGCGGCGACCCGGAGCATTTCATGCACGCGATCCAGCTGGCGGACTCCATCGAGCGGGCCTTGGCCGAGTTGCCGCTGAACTGCCGCAAGATTTTCATCTGGCAGAAAATCGAGGGCCTGACCCAGCAGGAAATCGCCGAACGCCTGGGCCTGTCTAAAAACATGGTGGAAAAGTATATGATCCGCACCCTGCGGCATCTACGTGACCGCCTGGACGCGATGGCCCCATGACCAATGCCCGCTTTGAAACAGGACCTTCCATGATGGATACCCGTGAGTGTGCCTGCGGCAGTGCGGTGGCCCGCGATGAGGCAGCGCAGTGGTTTGTGCGTCTGCAGGACAGCCCGTTAAGCGTTGAAGAACGCGAACGGTTTGATGCCTGGCGCGCCGAGCATGCCGCACACCAGTACGAATTTGATGTGCTGCAAGGCTTGTGGAGTGCCACCGACCTGGTGCCAAAGGCACGCTTGCAGGCGTTGTGCGATTCCCCGGAACCGCGTGCGAAGCGCCGGTCAGTGCTGCGCTATGGGGTGGCGGCGAGTGTGCTGGCGGTGGCCCTGGGCCTTGGCTTGTTCAGTGGCCTGGATCATCCGGCGACGTATAACGCTGAATTCAGCACCGCGCTGGGGGAGCGCCGGCAGGTGGCGCTGCCCGACGGTTCGCTGATGGATTTGAACAGCCGCAGTGTGGTGGCGGTGCACTACGAAAAAGGCCAGCGCGGCATCGAACTCAAGCAGGGCGAGGCGATGTTCAGTGTCGAGCACGACACCAGCCGGCCCTTTGTGGTGGCGGCCGGGGCAGGGCAGGTGACGGTCACCGGTACACGTTTCGACGTGCGCCGCGATGACGACCAGACCCGCGTGGTGGTCGAGGCCGGGACGGTGAAAGTGCAAGGGCGCGCACCCGATGAGATCGTGATGCTTACGGCCGGGCGGGGCACCCATGTGGATGCCCGGGGCCAGGTGGCGGCTGCCTACGCCGTCAACCCCGAAGAGCTCACGGCCTGGCGCACCGGCAAACTGGTGTTCAACAACGCCACCCTCGGCGAAGTGGCCCGTGAAGTCTCGCGTTACCGCGAGCAACCATTGCGGGTCAGCGCACCAGCGGTGAGCAACCTGCGCTTGACCAGCGTGTTCAAATCCAACGACACCGATGCCTTGCTCAAGGCCTTGCCGCACATTCTTCCGGTGGCCTTGCGCACCTTGCCCGACGGTAGCCAGGAAATAATTTCACGATAGATTCAGGTTTTTTCCGAGTTCTTCGTCTTCTTGTGCAACTGCAACTGGTTTGCATTAACAGCCGCACTCTCTTGCGATCACAGGACTCCGTTCGACGTGAAAAAACTCGCCGTGAAAAACAATAAATCATCCCGCTGGGCACCGCTTGCGCTGGCGCTGGCCGTCAGCGCCGCAGTGCCTGCGGCCTATGCTGACGACGCCATTCATATCCAGGCCCAGTCCCTGGGTTCGGCGTTGAGCCAGTTGGGTCAGCAGACGTCGCTGCAAGTGTTCTTCAGCCCCGACTTGGTCGCCGGCAAACAAGCCCCGGCCGTCGACGGCAACCTGTCGCCAGAACAAGCCCTGCGCCAATTGCTGCAAGGCAGCGGCCTGGATTATCAGATCGACGCTGGCTCCGTGACCCTGCGCCCGCTTGGCAAAGGCACCGGCGAAGCAGGTTCGCCGCTGGAGCTGGGTGCCACCGACATCAAGGTCGTCGGCGACTGGCTGGGCGACGCGAATGCCGAAGTGGTGCAGAATCACCCCGGCGCGCGCACCGTGGTCCGACGTGAGGCCATGGTGGAGCAGGGCGCGATGAGCGTCGGCGATGTGCTGCGGCGCATTCCCGGGGTGCAGGTGCAGGAAGCCAACGGTACCGGCGGCAGTGATATTTCCCTCAACGTCGGCGTGCGCGGCCTGACCTCGCGGCTGTCGCCACGCTCCACGGTGTTGATCGATGGCGTACCGGCGGCGTTTGCCCCGTACGGTCAGCCGCAGTTGTCGATGGCACCGATTTCCTCGGGCAACCTCGACAGCATCGACGTGGTCCGCGGCGCGGGCTCCGTGCGTTATGGGCCACAAAACGTCGGCGGTGTGATCAACTTCGTGACCCGCGCCATTCCGGAAAAATTCTCCGGTGAGGTCGGTACCACCCTGGAAACCGCGGCCCACGGCGGCTGGAAGCACATTGAAAACGCCTTCATCGGCGGCACCGCTGACAACGGTATCGGCGCGGCGTTGCTGTATTCCGGGACCAAGGGTGATGGTTACCGCGACCGCAACAACTCCAACGACATCGACGACGTGATCTTCAAGACCCACTGGGCACCGACCGACCAAGACGATTTCTCGCTGAATTTCCACTACTACGACGCCAGCGCCGACATGCCCGGCGGCCTGACCCAGAAGCAGTACGACGCCAACCCGTATCAGTCGGTGCGTGACTGGGACAACTTCAGCGGTCGGCGCAAGGATATGTCCTTCAAGTACGTCCGGCAGATCGACGACCGTACCCAGGCTGAAGTGCTGACGTATTACTCCGACAGTTTTCGCGGCAGCAACATCGCCAACCGCGACCTGAAAACCCTGGGTTCCTACCCGCGCACCTACTACACCTTCGGCATCGAGCCGCGGGTGTCCCATGTGTTTGATTTGGGGCCGAGTACCCAGGAAGTCAGCGTCGGTTATCGCTACCTCAAGGAAGGCATGCACGAGCAAGCCACCAGCCTGGCGCTGGTCAATAACGTGCCGACGCCGGTGGGCCAGAATGACGGCCACGTTTACCAGGACCGTACCGGTGGTACCGAGGCCAACTCGTTCTATATCGATAACAAGATTGATATCGGCAAATGGACCGTTACCCCGGGCATACGCTTTGAGCAGATCCGTACCGAATGGCACGACCGTCCGGTAGTCGCCCTGAATGGCACCACGGTCCAGGAGAAGCGTCGCGAGATCCACAACAACGAACCGCTGCCGGCCCTGAGCGTGATGTACCACGTCTCCGATGCCTGGAAACTGTTCGCCAACTACGAAACGTCCTTCGGCAGCCTGCAGTACTTCCAGTTGGGTCAGGGCGGTAACGGAGACCAGACCGCGAACGGTCTGAACCCGGAAAAAGCCAAGACCTACGAAATCGGTACCCGTTACAACGACAACGTCTGGGGCGGTGAAGTGACGTTGTTCTACATCGACTTCTCGGACGAGCTGCAATACGTCAGCAACGATGTGGGCTGGACCAACCTCGGCGCTACCAAGCACGAAGGTATCGAAGCGTCGGCCCATTACGACCTGTCGAACCTGGACCCACGCCTCGATGGCCTGACCGCCAACGCCGGCTTCACCTACACCAAGGCCACCTCCGAAGGCGACGTTGCCTTCAAGGGGCGCGACTTGCCGCTGTACTCCCGTGAAGTGGCTACCCTGGGGCTGCGTTACGACGTCAACCACTGGACCCATAACCTGGACGTCTACGCCCAATCTGGTCAGCGTGCGCCGGGCACTGGCACCACCTATATCACCCAGCCGACCGCTGACGGCCAGTACGGGGATATTCCCGGTTACGTCTCGGTCAACGTGCGCAGCGGTTATGACTTCGGTGCGCGTCTGTCGAACCTGAAGCTGGGCGCCGGGGTTAAAAACCTGTTCAACCAGGAGCACTACACGCGCTCCAGCGACAACAACTCCGGGATCTACCTGGGCCAGCCGCGCACGTTCTTTGTGCAGGCCAGCGTGGGGTTTTGACTCGCAGTTGATTTAAGCGGTCGCAGCCTGCTCCGGCATTGCCGGCACGGGCTGTGACCTTTCCTCGCTTTCACAGGAACTGAATCCGACCGTTCGGCCACACAGGTTTGCCCACTTTTCATACAGTACCTGGACGATCATTTCGTCGTGGTGCTCTGGAGGATGAGGCGCTCCCTGAAACCAGCCGCACAGGAGATGCCTATGTCGGTATCCATGTCCAATCAGACCACCGCCTCAATTCACAACAACCCTGCGCCCCCGTGCCGACCCTGTATCGTTAAACCGCCAAAGCCGGACCCGGGAGCATGCCGGCCAGGCATCGGCAAGCCACCGAGGCCGGATCCAGAGCCGTGCCGACCAGGTATCGGCAGGCCGCCAAAGCCAGATCCAGAGGCATGCCGGCCAGGCATCGGCAAGCCACCGAGGCCGGATCCAGAGCCGTGCCGACCAGGTATCGGCAGGCCGCCAAAGCCAGACCCAGAGGCATGCCGGCCAGGCATCGGCAAGCCACCGAGGCCTGATCCAGAACCGTGCCGGCCAGGTATCGGCAGGCCGCCAAAGCCAGACCCAGAGGCATGCCGGCCAGGCATCGGCAAGCCACCGAGGCCGGATCCAGAACCGTGCCGGCCAGGTATCGGCAGGCCGCCAAAGCCAGACCCAGAGGCATGCCGGCCAGGCATCGGTAAACCGCCAAAGCCAGATCCAGAGCCGTGCCGGCCATGTATCGGTAAACCGCCGAAGCCGGATCCAGGAAATTGCGGGCCAGTTTATGGAAGGCCGGATCCGCATTACTCCAGGAGAAGCAATGACCAGTTGGCCGAACAACTTCTGACCGGCTTCAATGCTTTCAGGGACCGGGGAACGCAACACATTACGCAGCAAGGCCTGGAAAACATGGCCAGCAAGCGGTTGACAGGCAACCCGGCGGATGACCAGAACATCCTCCTGGCCAGAGAGATTCTGCGACGCCCGGACCTCATGCTAGGCCTTGATCGCAGCGGCTCGACCGGCCAGATGGACGACCGGTTCACCCGGCAAGACATCGATGCGCTCGTTCATTCCGACAACACCTTGAAGTATCAAGACGACAAGGAGCTTGCCCAACTGATGCTTCAGAATTTCAATGCCTTGAAGGGAGGATTTTTCAGCAATTCGATAAAAACCAATGAGCTGAATCGATTGGCTGCCATGCCGCTGACCGGTCGCCCGCAGACGGACGCACTCATTCAACTGGCGAGGGAAGTCACTCAGCGTTCAAGCGTGTTGGAGGCGATGGACAAGGCGGGCAGCGGTTATGCCAACGGCAAAATCAACAAGCACGCGCTGCGTGAGTTGTCTCGCTAACCCTTTCATGACCGATCACGCCGCGAGTCCTCCGTGGCGTGATGACGTCTTGAACACTCCGTTGCTTTACTCTCCCAGCCAGGGCTTAGACATGACGTCAATGTCGTTTGGGCCGCGCGATCCCGGCCCCCAGCCAGCAAGCGATCCGCCGCCGGGTGGTGATGTTTCGCCGCCGGGTAAAAATCGCGAGCAGGGGGCCGAGGCCCGGCGAGTGAAGAACTTCACCGGGCAGCACACGTTTCACGTGCCGGCTGCCGACGACTTCATCAAAGGCATGTTGCCCGATGGGCAGATGCCGGCGACTGAAGCTTGTGTATTACGCCGTTTTTGCGCAGCGATCGGGTCTATGGTCGGCGCGATCAAAGGCCTTTGGCAGCAAGCGACGCCGACCTCGCGAGGGCCCGGGAAAGCTGACTGATTTTTTGGTTTTTACATGTTGTCATTGGAACACTTCGCGGCAGAGGAACCATTGCCTGCAACACACCACACACTTTTGGCCTGTTTGTCGCGCGAGCGATACGGTCGCTGCCCGGGAGATGACCAGGCAGGCGTGGGTCTAAAATTGGTGGAGATGAATCATGAGAATTGATGGCGGGTCAGGCTATTTGCAGCACGGTAGTACAGGCCGATTTGACGTAAAACCGGATGATGGGCTGCGTCCCGCTCAGGCTGCGTCAAGTGAAACTGGCGATGCGGGTCGGCAAGCCAATCATCAATCTGGTGCCTCGGCTGTTCGGTCTTCCGGTTACCGGCCTCCTTTGCGCTCGGCCAGGCCCTATGAGGTGGTGCCCCATCATCGTACGCTGCAAAACGGTGTTGCTTCTCGTGCCGGGTCACCGAATCCCAACCTTCAGTTACCAGACAGCGAGTTGGTAAAAGCGCTGAAAACCAGTTTTTCCACGTTGAAAGAACTCCATGAAAAGTGACGGGCTGACACTGTCTTCACTGCAGCGAATCGCCGGCAAAAAAATCGGCGACAACCCGGTGTTCAACGCTGCGATTCTGTTGGCCAAGGCGCTTGTCCAGCGCCCGCGCTTGATCGATGCGATTACCGATCAAGACGGTTACATCACCCGGGAAAGCCTTTCGAAGGCCGAAAATGTGGTGTTCGGCAACAGCGATCCAAGCGCCTTCAGCCCGGATCCTTTCCACGCCAAGAGCAACGCCGAACTTGTCCAGGTATTCAAGGCAATGTTTACCGAGTTGCGTGACAGGTCCCAGGACCGCAAGGGGTTCTTTGAGCAGATCGGCTACGTCAACATCGAGTTGCTGGTTGCCATGAGCAAGGACCCGGACGAACTCGACAGCCAGGGTGAACCTCTCCTGGACCCAACCACCGGGCTGGCGCGAAAAAAATACGATGAACAGCAGGTGTATATGGCGAAGAATATTGTGGATCGGCCCGGGTTATTGCAGTCCCTGGAAAACGCCCACAGCGGCGGTCGGCGTATTTTTGGCAGCTATCACCAAGAGGGTTGGCTGAGTAATAAAACCCTTGATCGCTGGCTCGAGCACAACAAAACCCGATAGCCCGGGTAACGCCTCAACGAATGAGGCGTTACGGGGTTGCCCGTCATACCCGCAGTATTTTCCCGCTGATCGCCACGCCGATCAGCAGCACGGCAATCAGCACAAAGGCTGTGCTCAGGCTGCTTCCGTGGGCGATAAAGCCGATCACCGCAGGGCCGGCGAGAATGCCGGTGTAACCCAGGGTGGTGATGGCAGGCACGGCAATGTGTTCCGGCATGACGGTTTGCTTGCCGACGGCGGTGTACAGCACCGGGACGATGTTCGAACACCCGGCGCCGACCAGCGCATACCCCAGTAGGGCGGTTTCCCACGCCGGGAATAGCGTCGCCAGCAGCATGCCGGCCGCCGCGAGGGCGCCGCCGAATACAATCACCCGGCTTGCGCCCAGGCGGCGAACAATCCTGTCGCCGGTGAGGCGGCCGACGGTCATGGTCAAGGCAAAGGCTGCATAGCCGAGGCCCGCATAGGCTTCGTCAAGGCCGCGCTCGGCGCTCAGGAAGACCGCGCTCCAGTCCAGCACGGCGCCTTCGGCGAGAAACACGATGCAGCACAGGCAGCCGATAAACAGCACCACGCCGTGGGGTATGGCAAAGGCCGGCCCGGAGCTTTCACTGCCGTAAGGCAGCAAGTGCGGCCCGGCCTTGAGCAAGGCCACCGCGATGACGACGATGACGGCGAGGGTGGCCTGCAATGGCGACAAGCCCAACCCCAGCAACCCGCTGACACCCGCCGCGCCGACAATCCCGCCCAGGCTGAACAGCCCGTGGAAGCCCGACATCATGGTCTTGCCGCTGGCCCGTTCGACCATCACCGCTTGCAGGTTGACCGTGGAGTCCACCGTGCCGAGGCCGGCACCAAACACGAACAGCGCGGCCATCAACAGCGGAATCGAAGTGACCGTTGCCAGCATCGGCAGGCCCAGGCAAATCAGGATCGTCCCGCCAGTGGCCACTCGGCGGATGCCGTAGCGCGAGGCCAGGGCACCCGCGACCGGCATCGCGATCATCGATCCCACGCCGAGGCACAGCAGCAACAGGCCGAGGGTGCCCTCATTGAGTTGGGCGCGGGCCTTGGCATAAGGCACCAGCGGTGCCCAGGCGGCGATGCCGAAACCTGCGATAAAAAACGCGATACGGGTCGACATTTGTTCCAGCCGCCCGGGTACCACGGGCGCTGGGGTGCTGATGGCGGTCATGAAAAATCCTTGGTTTTGCGTTCAACGAACGATGTGCAGCGCAACATCCTTGCACATCAGGCCGTATCGAGCGAGCCGGGTTCCTTTGGTGTACCTGAACACGGGGCAACAATTTTTTCTGGATCATGGAACGCGATCGGCCTTTGCAACCACTATCAGCCTGTAGGACGAGTAATCGCCTGCTGTGCGAGGTGGTCTGGAAGGTGCGTAATCCCCGCGAGAACTGGCGAACCCCGGGATTCTTGCGGTGGATTACCACCTTCCAGGCCGATCCTCTCACTTCAGCAGCCGGGCCAACTCGGGATCCCGCACCTGCAACACTTCAAACAAGCCCAGGGCTTGCAACGCGGGGAGGGCCTGCAGCATGTCCTGTTCGGCCACTAATCGCTGTTCACCCGGGGTGGCCGGATCGCACCAGGTTCTGGCATTCGCAAGGAATGCCCCCACCGTGCCTTTGCGCACTGTCACGCCATTGAACTGGCCTTGGTCGAGATGATCGGGAAGCAGGTCTTCTGCACGCATGACGCAGTCCTCAATGAATGAATCCGCAGTCTAGGCGTACACATATGGCTACACTGCCTTATCCGGGCCATTCAATACGGTAAAGCTGCCATATGCTGCCAACCTTCGTTTCACCTCAACTCGCCAACGCAATCGGCGGTCCCTTGCTGGTGGCAACGTTGCGGAGCAGTCCCGTCGAGCGCACCACCGCGCCCCATCAGCATGCCCGGGGGCAATTGCTCGGGGCCCAGCGCGGGTTGCTCTCGGTGCAGGCGGCGCACCAGCATTGGGTGGTGCCGGCCACTCACGCGGTGTGGATTGCCCCCGGTTGTTCCCACGCCTTGCGTTCCCACGGGCCGTTTGATGGCTGGAGTGTGTATGTCGACCCTCAGGCGTGTGCCGGTCTGCCGCAACAGACCTGCGTTATCGGCACGTCGGCCTTGTTACTGGAGGCTGTAAGACGCGCGGCAACCTGGGCCGAGCCCATGCTGGAACAGCCACAGGTAAGGATTGCCCAGGTGATCCTTGATGAAATCGCCGGCTTGCCCCAGGAGCCATTCGGCTTGCCGCTGCCCCAGGACCCACGCCTGCTGCGCATCGCCCAGGCGCTGGCCGACAACCCCGACGACAACCGCCTGCTGGAACAGTGGGCGCAGTGGTCCGGACTCTCTGCGCGCACACTGGCCCGACGGTTTGTCGCCGAGACCGGGTTCACCTTCAGCCAATGGCGCCAGCGCGCGCGATTGTTGCGCGCGTTGGAGTTGCTGGCGGCCCATGCACCGGTCACTCGGGTTGCGCTGGACCTGGGTTATGAAAACGTCAGTGCCTTTATTGCCATGTTCCGACGCACGTTCGGGACGACGCCGGGGCGGTACTTCATGGATGGCGCAACCGACTACGGGCATACACCGCCACAATCACGAAACAGCCCATAGGTAATAAATAAGCCAGCGCCACCGTGCTGTTATCCGCGACCTTGCCCATCAAGTAGGGCATCAGGGCACCGCCGACAATCGCCATGATCATGAATGAACTGCCGCGCTTGGTATGCGGCCCGAGGTTTTTCACGCCCATGGCGAACAGCGTCGGGAACATGATCGACATGAAGAAGAACACCGCAATCAGCGCGATCACCGAGATGCCTTCGAGGCCAATCGCTACCAGCGCGCACAATGCGATATTGATCAACGCATACAAAAGCAGCAGCTTCTGCGCGCTGACCCGTCCCATCAACCAGGTACTGAAAAAGCGCCCGAACATGAAGGCCAGCATCGCGATCGACAGCAGGTAAGCCGCTTGCTGATTGCCCATCTGTGCCCAGTGCTCGGTGACGTAGTTGATAAAAAATGCACCGACCCCGACCTGGGCCGCCACGTAGAAAAACTGCGTGATCACCCCACCGACGAATTCCGGATATTGCCACAGCCCTTTGCCAGTCTCCGGTTGCAGTGCCTGCTCCTGGGCGCGCAAGTCCGGCAGCGGCGTGCGGGCGATCAACAGCGCCACCAGCAACACCAGAACGGCGATCACCACGTAGGTGGTTTGCAGCGAACTCATGTCCGACGCCGGCGTACTGCCGACGCTGAAAAACATTGCGCCACCAATCAGCGGCCCGAAGAACTGACCAAGGCCGTTGAACGATTGCGCCAGGTTCAACCGCCGCTCGGCGCCCTGGGGCTCGCCCAGCACCGTGGCGTACGGGTTGGCAGCGGTCTCAAGGCAGCCCAGGCCGCAGGCGATGACGAACAGCGCGAACAGGAAGAACGGGAAACTCGCCGCCGCTGCCGCGGGCATGAACAGCAACGCGCCCGCTGCATACAGGCACAAGCCCAGCAGGATCCCGGCCTTGTAGCCGTGGCGGTCCATCAGTAATCCGGCCGGCAGGGCGATCAGGAAATATGCGCCGAAATACGCGCTTTGCAACAGCCCGGACTGGGCCTTACTGACGTGCAGCACTTCCTGGAAGTGCTTGTTCAGTACGTCCAGCAAACCGTAGGACAAGCCCCACAGGAAGAACAGACTGGTCACCAGCATCAGCGCCCAGCGATAGGTCGGCACGGCACGGGTGCCTGCCAGGTGTGTGTCTTTGCTTAACATGACGCTTCTCCTGTTGTTTTTATGGGATCAAGGCGTGCGATGCAGCGGGTGCTAGGGTTGGTCGGTGAGGCTGAAAACCTGCGTCAGCGGCTGCCATTTGCCGCCAGGATCAGTCCATGGCGTGGGCGCCTGGAAACGCCACATCAGGGTTTCCCAGGCTTGCACTTCAGGGTTGGCGCGTGCGGCGTGGTCCAGTCCTTCGAAGCTGAAACCGGCCGCAGTGTCCATGACCATGAACAGCCGCGTGCCCAGGCGCCAGATCTGCATCTCTACGATGTGCTGGCTGCGCAGATGTTCGGCCACGGCGGGCCAGATGCGTTGATGCAACTGCTGGTACTCGTCGATCAATGCCGCATCGTCGATCAGGTCCAGGGCCAGGCAGTAACGTTGGCCGCTCATGTCAGCGCCCGGTCCAGATGGGTGTAGCCACCGTCCACCACCAGCCATTGCCCGGTGGTGTGAGACGCGCGAGGTGAGAGCAGGAACAGCACGCTGTCGGCAATTTCCTCGGGGGTGGTCATCCGTTTGCCCAACGGGATTTTTTCGACGATGGCGGCGAGCTTGGCCTCTGGGTTGTCGAAGCCGTCGATCCAGCGCTGGTACAACGGCGTCAGCACCTCGGCAGGCACCACCGCATTGACCCGGATGCCGAACTCCAGCAAGGAGGCTGCCCATTCCCGAGTCAGGGACAGCTGCGCTCCTTTGGCGGCGGTATAACCGCTGGTGCCACCTTGGCCGGTGAGGGCCGTCTTGGAACTGATATTCACGATCGCCCCGCGACTGGCCTTGAGGGCGTCGAGGCACAGGTGGGTCATGAGGTAGTAGTGAATCAGGTTTTTTTCCAGGGATTCGACAAAGGCAGCACGGCCGGCGTCCAGCCCCACACCGTCATTGACCCCAGCGTTATTCACCAGGCCGTCGATGCGCCCGAAGCGTTGCAACACTTCGTCGACGGCCGCGCGGCAGGCGTCTTCATCGCGCAACTCGACGCGGATGAAGTGGCTTTGGCCTTGCTGTTCCAGCTCGGCCGCGAACGCTGGCGACAACGGTTGATGACCGAAAATCACCGGGATCGCGCCTTCGGCAATCAGCCCCATGGAGATGGCGGCGCCAATCCCCGAGCCGCCGCCGGTGACGATGATCACGCGTTCCTGCAAATGCAAATTCATGGGCAGTTTCCTTCAAGGTGATAGACCCGCTGGGCGGTGCCGCCCCAGATCGCCTGCTGTTCATTGGGCGACAGCTGGCCGAGGGTCTGTTGCAGCAATTGGCAGGTGCCCTGGTATTCGCCTGCCAGCAGGCACACCGGCCAGTCCGAGCCGAACATCAAGCGCTCGGCGCCGAACAGTTCCAATGCCAGTTCGATATAAGGGCGCAATGCCTGCGCGTTGCGTTGATCGGGCCCGGCTTCGGTGAGCAGGCCCGACAGCTTGCAACTGACGTGGGGCAGGGCGGCCAGGGGCGCCAGGTGTTCTGCCCAACCGGCCGGGCCGTTGGCGATGTCGGGCTTGCCCAGGTGATCCAGCACCAGATGATGCTGGTCGTGGCGTTGGCACATGGCGGTGGCGGCATCGAGGTCGGCGCAGCGGATCAGCACCTCATAGACGTAGCCTTGTTGTTGCAGATGACGCAGGCCGCGGGCGAATCCCGGGTCAGCCATGAAACTGGCGGGTGTAGGTTCGTCCTGAATCTGATGCCGAAAGCCCTTGAGTTTCGGTGCGTCGCGCCACTGTTCCAGGTGTTGTTCCAGGGTTGGGTCGCACAGGTCGACCCAGCCGACGACGCCGAGTATCCACGGGTGCTGCCGCGCCATATCCAGCAGCGCGTCGGTTTCCTGCTCACCCGCGCGGGCCTGCACCGCAATGCAGCCGTCCAGTTCGGCAACGTCGAGTAACGGCCGTAGATCCTGTGGGAGAAAGTCCCGCCGCAGGTCAGCCTCAGCCGCACCGATCCACGGATAATCAGCGGCCCGGTAGCGCCAGAAATGCTGGTGCGCATCGAGCCTCAGAGGTGATGGGGACGACATTATTATTGTGCTCCGTCCAATCAAATGTGTGCTTCAGGTCACGGCCGGTGGCGGAATTGCTCCCGGGACGCGGCTTTCATCTGGATCGAGAAACCCGGTGCCTTGGGCGGCAGATAAGCCGCATCGCGCACCACACACGGTTCCTCGAAATGCTCGTGCAAATGGTCGACATACTCGATCACCCGGCCTTCGTGAGTGCCGGCGATGCACAGGTAATCGATCATCGACAAATGCTGCACGTACTCGCAAAGCCCTACGCCACCAGCATGGGGGCAAACCGGCAGGCCATATTTGGCCGCCATCAGCATCACTGCCAGCACCTCGTTGACCCCACCCAGGCGGCAGGCGTCAATCTGCACCACGTCGATGGCTTCGCGCATGATCAATTGCTTGAAGATGATCCGGTTCTGGCACATCTCGCCGGTGGCGACTTTGACCGGTGCCACACCCAGGCGAATCTTGCGATGGCCTTCGATATCGTCGGGGCTGGTGGGCTCCTCGATAAACCACGGCTTGGCAAACGCCAATTCGCGCACCCAATCAATGGCGGTGTCGACTTCCCACACCTGGTTGGCGTCGATCATCAGTTGGCGGTCCGGCCCCAGCACTTCGCGGGCGATGCGCACGCGGCGCAGGTCGTCCTGCAAGTCGTGGCCGACCTTGAGTTTGACGTGGTTGAACCCGGCATCCACTGCTTCCTGGCACAGCCTGCGCAGCTTTTCGTCGCCATAACCGAGCCAACCGGCCGAGGTGGTGTAGCAGGGGTAGCCATTGGCTTGCAGGTCGGCCATGCGTTCGGCCTTGCCCTCGGCGCGTTGGCGCAGCAAGGCCAGGGCTTCGCTGGAGGTGATGCAGTCGGTGATGTAGCGGAAGTCGATGCACCGCACCAACTGTTCCGGGCTCATGTCGGCCACCAGGCGCCACAGGGGTTTGCCTTCGGCCTTGGCCCACAAATCCCACGCGGCGTTGACGATCGCGCCGGTGGCCAGGTGGATGGCGCCCTTGTCCGGGCCAATCCAGCGCAACTGGCTGTCGCTGGTGACATGGCGCCAGAAACGGCCCATGTCTTCGGCGATCCATTCCAGGGTCAAGCCCACCAGCAGCGGCTGCATGGCCTGGATTGCTGCGCAGCAAATCTCGTTGCCACGGCCGATGGTGAAGGTCAGGCCATGGCCTTCAAGGGCCGGGTTGTCGGTCTGCAAAATCACATAGGCAGCCGAGTAGTCCGGGTCCGGGTTCATGGCGTCGGAACCGTCCAGGGACTGGGACGTAGGAAAGCGGATATCTTCGACGCGAATCGCGGTAATGGTGGTCATGAACGGCTCCTTGGTTCTTGTCAGGCGTCGACCGTGATCTGGTTCTGTTCGCCAAGGCCTTCGATGCCCAGGCGGATCTTTTGCCCCGGTTTGAGGTAGACCGGCGTGGGCTTGATCCCCAGGCCGACACCGGGCGGGGTGCCGGTGGAAATCACGTCTCCTGGTTGCAGGCTCATGAACTGGCTGAGGTAGCTGATCAGTTTGGGAATCTGGAAAATCATCGTGCGGGTGTTGCCGTTCTGGTAGCGATGGCCGTCGACTTCGAGCCAGATCGACAGTTGGTGCGGGTCGGCGATTTCATCGCGGCTGACCAGCCACGGGCCCAACGGGCCGAAGGTGTCGCAGCCTTTGCCCTTGTCCCAGGTGCCGCCGCGTTCCAGCTGGAATTCGCGCTCGGAGACGTCGTTGATCACGCAGTAGCCGGCCACGTGCTGCATGGCCTGGCTTTCGTCGATGTAACGACCGCCCTGGCCGATCACCACGCCCAGTTCGACTTCCCAGTCGGTCTTGGTGGAGTGGCGGGGGATTTCGACGTTGTCGTTGGGGCCGACAATGGCGCTGGTCCATTTGTTGAAGATGATCGGTTCGTCAGGGATGGGGGCGCCGGTTTCAGCGGCGTGATCGGCGTAGTTCAGGCCGATGCAGATGAATTTTCCTACTTGGCCGACACAGGCACCCAAACGCGGATTGCCCGGTACCAAGGGCAGGCTCGCGGGGTCGAGCTCTTGCAGGCGAGCGAGGTTTTGCGGGAGCAGGGCGTCACCGGCGACATCGCTGATGTGAGCGGACAGGTCACGCAGACGTCCATCAGCGTCCAGCAGGGCCGGACGTTCCTGGCCTTTTTCACCATAGCGCAGCAGTTTCATGAGCAATCCTCTTATTGGAAGTGGGCGGTCAGTTGCTCCAGCCGCCGTCAATGATCTGGGTGGTGCCGGTGGTAAAGGCGCTGGCATCGGAGCCAAGGTACAGCGCCAACTGGGCAATTTCCTGGGGTGTACCCAAGCGTCCCATCGGCTGACGCGCGGTGAAGGCGGCGTATACCTCATCCTGCTGGCGACCTTCACGGCTAGCTTGTTCGATGATGCGTTGCTGCAGCGAAGGCGACTCCACGGTGCCGGGACAAATGGCGTTGCAGCGAATGCGTTGGGTGACAAAATCCGCCGCGACCGACTTGGTCAGGCCGATGACCGCGGCCTTGCTGGCGCAATAAGCAAAGCGGTTGGGCACGCCCTTGAGGCTGGAGGCTACCGACGACATATTGATGATCGAACCGCCGCCCGCCGCGAGCATCCCCGGCAGAAATGCGCGGATCATGCGGTACATGGCGGTGACGTTCAGGTCCAGGGCAAACGTCCAGTCGCTTTCCGGGCATTCAAGAATATTGCCGGCGTGCACCACGCCTGCGCAGTTGAACAGCACATCGAGCGGGCCGATTTCGGCAGCAAGGCGTTGAATGGCGCTGGCGTCGGTGACATCCAGTAATACCGTTTGCGCGCCCGGCAAGTCGGCGAGCGCCTGTTGATTGATGTCGGCTGCAATCACTTCGGCGCCGGCCGCCAGATAGGCTTCGACGCTGGCGCGGCCAATCCCCTGGGCGGCGGCGGTGATCAGCACGCGTTTACCGGTGAGGTCCATGACAGATTCCCTTGATTGTTATTATTGGCTCAATGGTCAGGCCATTGAGGGCGTAAAACGCCTGCATCTGTGGCATAGCGAACCCCGGAGGGTTTGCTATGATCAGCACACTGGAAACGATCCAATGGTCAGGCCATTGATCCAATTTTTAGCATGGGTCTTCCCGGTCAACAAGCGGCTTTTTCGCGGGTTGATCACGTTGACCGTGCTGTGCATGAATCGAGCTGAGCCTAGATGCCATTTCAAGTGATTGATAACCAACGTCTTTATCGACAAATCGCCGACCAGTTGCGGGCGTTGATCGACAGTGGAGAATTTCCGCCGGGCAGCCGTCTGCCGGCTGAACGCGAACTGGCCAAGCTGTTGGGGGTGAGTCGCGCCTCCGTTCGTGAAGCGATGATTGCCTTGGAGGTGATCGGGTTGGTGGACGTGCGGGTGGGCAACGGCGTGCTGGTGTGTGAGCCGGTGCAGCCGAAAGTCAGCCAGGAACCGGTAATGGCCCAGGCCACCCGGGATCAATGGAAAGAGTTCGATCCGGAACTCAACCTGCACGTCGATTTCAATGCCGAGATTCCGCCGTTTTCCTTGCTCCAGGCCCGTCGCCTGATTGAGCCGGAAGCTGCCGCCCTGGCGGCCAAACACGCCACTGACGAGGAACTCGCGGGTATCCGTGAGGCCTTCGAGCGCAACGTGCAGGATAACCGCGAAGGCTCCCACACCCACCCAGGCGATCGCCTGTTTCACATCCGCATCGCCCAGGCCTCGGGCAATCCGGCCTATGCGCTGATGATTGCGCACCTGCTGGGGCATCGTTACGGCAGCATGTTCCAGCGGTTGCAGGCGCATTACACCTCGGACGACATGCCCCATCGCTCGGAAGACGAGCACCGCAAGATCCTTGATGCACTGGAACAACGGGACGTGGAAGGTGCGCGACAGGCCATGCGCAAGCATCTGGAGGAAGTGGTACGGATCTTTATGCGGACTGCGCAATGACTGTGTTCTACGACGCCCGCGGCAACATCTACGGTGTGGTAAGCCCGGCGCAGTTACGCAACAAGGGAATCGACGTGCCGGATCGCGCCGACTTGGCCGCTGGTACCCGGGGTGTTTGGGCATCGGCGGCGATTGCTGCCGAGTGCGGTTGGGGTACTTTGCCGCGCCCGGCAGAGGCCAAGGAGCATCGCTGTGACGGCTTGTTGGTGGGGCCGTTTCAGGCAGCGCCGCCCTTTGACCTGTTGATCGTCAACACGGATGGCTCCCTGGCCGAACGCAGTGGCAATGGCCTGACGATTTTTGCGCAGTCGTTGACCGACCTGGGATTGATGGCGCAAGGCTGCGACCTGCGGGTGCATCACGACAAGGCGGATGCACTGTCGCCAGTGGTTACGCGAGTTGAGCCTGCGGAGTATGAACAGGTGCAGGGCTTCTGGCTGGCGTTGGGGCGTCCCGAATTCGGGCCTGTGGCGGTAGGGGCTGTTGGCGTTGGCTTGGTCTCGCTTGAGGGAACCGAGGTGAGCCATGTTTTGCCACTGGCTACGCTTAATCCGGAGTGGCGTCACAGCCAGTTTGTACGGGTGGGCAACCCTCATTGTGTGACGTTGGTACAGGATGCGTCGGCGTTGCCGGACAACGCGCAGATGCATCGGCCAGCGTTGTTCGATCCGCTAAAGGCGATTGCTTTTGCACCCCCTGCCGGGGCCGGCCAACCGTGTATTTCCGGGGTCAACCTGCAATGGGTTGCGCGGGATTCAGGCAACCGCGTCATCGCGCGGGTGTTCGAGCGTGGTGAGGGGCCGACGGCGTCGTCCGGGACCAGCGCCAGTGCGGTGGCTTGCGCCGCCTGGTCTGTAGGATGGGTGACTGCGGGTGAGGTGGCGGTGGTGATGCCGGGCGGTACTGCACCGGTGCGGCTGCAGGCTGAGGCGGGTGAAGTGTTGAGCGTTAGCCTGTTCGGGACGGCGCGGGTGCAAGAACTCTGAAAGAGGAATGACTGGCTTAATTATCTTTGTCGGTCGGTTCCTTATAAATAAGTAATCTTGGTGAATAGTCGTGTAGGAGTATTCTTGTTGTTGAATGCTGGCTGTTTAACTGTATTTCCGTAATTCATAAAAGACTCTTCCAATATCAATGTACGAATCTTCTTTTTTATTTTGAGGCGGTCGATTTTTGCCTGAAGGCGCTAGTATTCCTGGGGCTCAGGCATTTTTAATCGGCTTCGAATTGAGTGGTTTTCTCTTCGTTTTCTGAAGGGGGTATTTCAATTCGACAATGAATGGCGGGTAACAACGGATGTTTAACACGCTTGTTTCGTCACGCTTCAAATTGATCGTCGCAGGAATAAAACAGGAACTTCAGGTACTGGCGTTTAAAGGCAGCGAGAGTATTGACCAGCCTTTTTTCATTGAAGTGCAGTGGGTCAGTGAAAACCCCGGCCTTGATCTGGAGGAGCTGCTTCACCAACCGGCCTATCTGGATTTTGGTGAGCCGGGTGAAGGCCTTCACGGGCAGATCTATGCCGTTGGCCGGGACGACCCGGGGCGGCGCCTGACCCGCTACCACCTGACCCTTGCTCCGCGTCTGGCGTACCTGGTCCACCGTAGCGACCAGCGGGTTTTCCAGCAGCGCAGCGTGCCGCAAATCATCGCGGCGGTGCTTGAGCATCACGGTATTTTCGCCGATGCCTATGCGTTTGAGTTAGGGCCGGTGGTGTACCCGCCACGTACGTTCTGTGTGCAATACGCGGAAACCGATCTGCATTTTATCCAGCGGCTGTGCGAGGAAGAGGGCATCCACTACCACTTTCGCCACAGTGCGGACGGCCATGTACTGGTGTTTGGTGATGATCAGACGGTGTTTCGTCGTTTGCCGGCGCAGCACTATTGTGCGGCCGGTGGCCCAGCGGCCGAAGCATTGGTGATCCAGCGTTTCGATGTGCGCCTGGCCACACGCAGCGCTCAAGTTGTTCTGCGTGACTATGACTTTGAACATCCGTCGTCGCGCCTGCACGAGCAGGCCGGATCTTCCCCGGCACTTGAGAACTATCAATACCCAGCGGGATTCACGGGGCACCTGCGAGGTTCGCAGTTGGCCCGTCGGGGCCTGGAACGTCATCAGCGGGACCGTCATCGGGCGTTGGGCCGCAGTGATCAGCCGGCTTTGCGCAGTGGGCATTTCCTGGAACTGCGCGGCCACCCGGACCTCTCCTGCAATGACTTGTGGCTGATCACCAGCGTGCGCCACGAAGGCTATCAGCCGCAGGTGCTGGAGGAGGCGGTGGTGGATACCGAGGCATTCCAAGGCTATCGCAATCGATTTACCGCAACGCCCTGGCGCGCCGCTTACCGCCCGCCGCTCAAGCACCCCAAACCGCGTATCAGCGGCAGCCAGACCGCAACCGTCACCGGCCCCGTGGGTGAGGACGTGCATTGCGACGCACACGGGCGGGTGAAAATTCGCTTTCATTGGGACCGGCTGGACAAGAACGACGACAAGAGCAGCTGCTGGGTGCGGGTGGCATCCGGTTGGGCGGGCGACAGCTTTGGCGCGGTGATGATCCCGCGCGTGGGCATGGAGGTATTGGTGACGTTCCTGGAGGGCGACCCGGACCGGCCAGTGATCAATGGTTGCCTGCCTAACACGTTGCAACCGGTCGCCTATCCGTTGCCGCAACACAAGACCCGTAGCGTTCTGCGCAGCCGCAGTTCGCCGGGCGGGTCGGGAGCTAACGAGCTGCACCTCGAGGACCGCAGCGGCCAGGAGCTCATCTACCTGCGCGCCCAGCGCGACCTGGAGCAGCAGGTCGGCCACGACAGTCGGCTGGAGGTGCTGGGCGAACGCCAGGAAACCATTCACGGCTTGAGTGCGGCCACTCTTGGGAGTGAGGAACATCGCAGCATTGCCGGGCACCGCAAGGTCCGGCTTGAGGCGGATGATCACCTGCACGTGCAGGGCAACAGCCAAACCCATGTAGGCCATACCCTGGTGATCGAAGCGGGGCAACAGGTCCATCTGAAGGCGGGTGCCAACCTGGTTATCGATGCCGGCGCGCAGTTGAGCTTCAAGGCCGGTGGTGAGCATTTGCTGATTCAGGCCGGCGGGATCTTCAGCAGTCGCCCGATCACGCTGGGCGGTGTGCCTGCCGGGACGCGCACAGCTAACCCTGTCGGGCCGGGTGACGTGACTGCCTCAGCCGCATTTGTAGCGGACGGGCCAAAGGTTTCGGTTATCCAAGGCGCAATCATGGAGCTGGCCAGACGACTGGATGCGGACTTCTGTCCAGTGTGCGAGCGCTGCCGCGAAGGCCTGTGCGAATCCACGGGGAGGGCGGCTTGATGGAGATCGCGCCTGGCCAGTGGATGGCTGAACAGCAGCAGGCAGGGCGCCGGCTTTGCCTGGTTCTACAGGGTGAAAGCGATGCGCGCGGGGTACTGCTGGCGACACGCACGGTCGCTGAGTATCGCAGCCTCTATGGTGAAACCATCGCATCGGAAATGGCGGCGGACGGGCCGATGCTCCTGTTGCTCGACCATGTCAACGAGCCCGGATTGGTGGGCTTGTTGCAAAACCCTCAGCGTAATTGGGGATGGTTGGGCAGCCTGCCTGGTGATGATTTATCGGGTGTTACCCGGCATTGGCGCGACAGGTTAGTGGTGGGAGCGCCGGGGAGCCAGGCGCTGTACCGCTTCCACGATAACCGCACCTTGGCGCGGGCTTTGGTTCACCTGCCTGCTCAGGACTGGCCCGCTTTTCTCGGTCCGCTGATCAGCGTGTGTTACTGGCAGGGTGAGCGTTGGTGCCGTGGTGATAACCCGGCTCCTGGGATTTATCCGGTGCCTGGCCCTGCACCGTGGCTGGAGGTTCCGAATCCTCAGGCGGGAGCGATTTTGCAGGCCAATATCCTGCGTTATCTGCTGGCTGAGTACAGCGAGGCGCTCAGTCAACTGGCTGAATTTCAGGACCCGAGAATCTGGCTGGAACAGGTGCTGGAACAAGCGCGGGGTTGGCAATGGGAGAGGCCGGAACAGCTGGAGTTTTTGGTGGTGCGGTGGTTGGTAGAAGCCACTGGGGACGTGCTTATTCGATGGCAGCCGATGCGTGGGGAAGTGGCGGAGGATCATTTTCAGCGTGTGGTTGGGGAGTGGAGTCGGGTGGAGCGGGAGAAGCAGGATGCGTAGGGGAGTTATGTTGAGAGTGCGGCGAGGGTTGCTCGTTTGTGGCGTGTTGGCTGTTTCTGGCTGCGTGATGAAGCCGGCGGATAGTTTTACCCTGGAGGTCGACTTGCCGGCGAATTTTCGCTTCAAGAGTGATGCGGCTTACCGGCCGGCAACGGGTGAGACCTGCACCCTACCCAAACGACAGGGCAAGTGGCGGGAGGACAAGGTGTTTGACACCCTCGGCAAGCCGGTGGCCCATCGGGTGAGCTTTGAGGTACCACTGACGGAGAGGGTGGATGGGTGCCCGTTGGTGTTGCGCAGTATTACGTTTGATATGTATGCGAAGTGGGGAGAGCGGTCGGCGGATGTCGGGGGGGATTTCGCAATTATTAATGTGCGGGATCGGTTAGAAGACGGGATGGCCGGAATGCCTGAGTCGGGTGTTCAGGAGTTACGGGGGCGGTGTCAGTGGTTTTTCAGGACGATCGGACCGCTGCATGCGATCAGGAAAATTCTCATGTGTAACTCGTTGGACGCTATTGGACAACCGAGTAAATCGCGAGCAGGAGGCTTTGCACAAAGGGACCAGTTAAATGGGAAAACACTGAGAATGGTACTAGCAGTGACTAACGAGGAACTACCTGCTGTAGACGACAATTGGGTGGCCGTACCGGGAGGCTGGAAACGTTGTATGGGGGAAAGTTTGGACGATGTGTTTGCGTATTGCCGTGGGAATACTACTGATTTCAAAGCTATCAAAATGCCGGATGGACGCGTATGCGACGTCTATCCCACGTGTAAAGAATAGGAAGCTTATTTATGAAACAGGATGCATGGAAGCAACCGTTTTTTAGTGACAAGGCGCCTGCTTGTTCGTTACGAGGACATTGGGCAAGTTTCTGCTTAGTAGATGAGTCGGGGGACGGAAAGGCCTACGGCGGTCTGCCTTACACATTTTATGATAGTGCGGGGCGTGAGTACTTCGGTCGCCTGGATGGTGAGGGCTTCGCCAGACAAGACGATTTTTATTGTGGCCCGCTAATCGTTAAGTTAGATGCGCGCTACTCCGGCTCGGAAAAGCCATATACCGAACTGATGACGCGTGTGGCTTACAAGCTACCCATCACCGAGCTCCAGGTTCGTGCGGAAAAAACCCGCTTTCTACGCCCCGACGGTCAACGTGTGGAACGAAGTGTTACGAAGAGTCAGACGGACCACTTCTATCAGGTTGAAGTGCGTGATTTGGTCCGACATGCAGCTCACCTGCCACCCGTGGCATCCCGCACTCATCGGCCCCCGCGGCATGCTCTAAAAATGATGGCTGACCTTGGATTCGGGCCACCCCAGCCGACGTTGGTCGGCGTCGTTTTATTTCCCAACCGGCACACAGTACTTGAGGTTCGCCCATTGCGAGCACTGCGCCCTATGCTGTCAACCGAGGATCAATTCTGTGCCTTGAACCTCTATCAGTTGGCACTGATGTCCACGTTGAGCTATTGCGATTTTGGACAAGAGCCTCCAACAAAACCCATCGATCAAGTCAGCTTTCCACTGGAGCCCAGCGTTGGTCATTTCTTTGCCGACAGGCTATCGGGCTATCAGGAACCCTGGAAAGTCGATGTTGAGCTGGTGCAACATTTTTACCCCGTTTATGAAGACGTACCGTATTCCCGACGTTTCGAAATTTTGCCCTTCGACGCTGAGTTGTATCAGCAAAATCGCATTGAGTTAGGGGAAGAGCAGGAACATCCGGAACGACTGCACTTTTTCGATGATAAAAAGCACGGCACTGACACCCAGGCCTATATCTGCCATCACGATGAAGTGATCCTTGTTGCGATAAGGGGCACGGCCAGTGGCGCCGATAAACTGCGGGATGCAAATGCCCATCAAGTGGCCTTTGTCGAGGGCGTAGGCAAGGCTCATGAAGGCTTTCACAAGGCTTATCAGGCCATGCGTGATTTTGTACTGCGCTACCTTGACCAATTTTATACGGGGCAGCGGATCGTCATTTGCGGCCATAGCCTCGGCGGTGCGATTGCCTTGTTACTGGCTGAGGGATTACGTCGAACCGAAGATGCCCACTACAACATCCTCCTATACACCTACGGAGCCCCCCGAGCTGCCGACTCCGAGTTCACCGACGGTGCCTCCGCTCTGGTGCATCACCGCATCGTCAACCACAACGACCCTGTCCCGAGTGTGCCTGCGCCCTGGATGAACACCACCGCCAAAATCTGGATTCCTGGCGCCGTGGTGCTATTCAGCAACCCTGCGCCCGGGGGCCTGCTGTTTGCCTTGGGCCTGGTACGGCTGACCGGCAACCCTTACCAGCACCACGGCGCGCAGCAGCACTTCATGCCGATACTGCTACCGGACGGTACACAGTCTTCCGTCTTGTGGACCCCTGGCTGTGAATCCATTGAGGACGCGGCCTGCAAACGCGCATTGAGGCTCAATGGCGATATGCCGGATCGCGCCAACCTGATCAAACAGCTTGTTCAGAGTGCCCATCACTCCATGGTCGTCAGCTACATCCCCGCCGCCTGGGCCACGTTGCGCCGCTGGCAACAAACACTCGACACCCATGGTACCCTCGTAACTGCCCGTGAATTCGAACTGATCGACAAAGCCTTGTTCACCATGCAGCACCAGCTACGGGAACAACGAAAAAAGCTGGATCTGCATCGTCCTGCCAACCAGCGTGGCTACGAACACCACGACCCCATGAGCCAGGAAGTAGACCGGCTGAAGGACAGTCGCGACCGCCTGGAAACCCTCCGCTGGCGCCGCCTCCAGGCTCGCGACGTCTACGGCAGCCAAGCTTCATCACCCATCCTTCAATCTAGCCTGAAACGCTGGTTCACCCACCCGCAAAACCGTGAGTTCACCCAAGTGGCGAGCATCCCGCCACAACCGGATGACGGCTGGGGAAAGCCGCAAACCCTCGATATCGACTCAATCGTATGAGCTTACAAAAACTCCACCTGCGCCGGCTGACGCTTCATCAGCACCTTGCCTGCGCGAATCGAATACAGCGGCAATCCCTGGCTGCGAATCACTTCATAGTCGCTGTCCGCAGACAGGATCAACAGGTTTGCCGGACGCCCTGGCTCCAGGCCATAACGATCCCCCAAGGCCATGGCCTTGGCGCTGTTATCGGTGACCAAGTCGAGGGCGCTTTGCAGGGTGCGGTAGCCGAGCATGTGGCAGATATGCAACCCGGCTTCCAGCACCCGCAAAATATTGCCGTTACCCAGTGGATACCAAGGGTCGACGATGGAGTCCTGGCCGAAGCAGACGTTCATGCCGGCCTCCAGCAGTTCGTTGACCCGGGTCACGCCGCGGCGTTTGGGGAAGGTGTCGAAGCGGCCCTGCAGGTGGATGCTTTCGGTGGGGCAGGAGACAAAGCTGATGCCCGAATGCCCCAGCAGGCGGAAGAGTTTGGCGCAATAGGCATTGTCGTAAGAGCCCATGGCCGTGGTGTGGCTGGCCGTCACGCGGGCACCCATGTCGCGGCTGCGGGCTTCTTCGGCCAGCACCTCAAGAAAACGCGAATGCGGGTCGTCGGTTTCGTCGCAGTGCACGTCTACCAGGCAACCGGTGCGCTCGGCCAGGTCCATCAGGAACTTCACCGAACTCACTCCCTGGTCGCGGGTGTATTCAAAGTGCGGGATCCCGCCGATTACGTCGGCGCCCAGGCGAATAGCCTCTTCCATCAACTCGCGTCCATTACGGTAGGACTCTATGCCTTCCTGGGGGAAAGCGACGATTTGCAGGTCGATCAGGTGGCCGCTTTCCTCGCGCACTTCGAGCATGGCCTTGAGCGCGGTGAGGCCCGGGTCGGTGACGTCGACATGGGTGCGCACATGCTGGATGCCATGGGCAGCCAGGGTCTGGATGGTTTTTTTGGCGCGGGTCTTGGTGTCTTCCAGAGTGATGGTGGCCTTGCGCTCGCCCCAGCACTCGATGCCTTCAAACAGTGTGCCGCTCATGTTCCAACGCGGCTCGCCGGCGGTCAGGGTGGCGTCGAGGTGGATGTGCGGCTCGACGAAGGGCGGTACCACCAGGTTGCCGGCGGCGTCCAGGTCGTCGGGGCCCGCTATGGGAGCCGCGCCTTGTTGGGTGATGCTGGCGATCCGGCCGTGTTCCAGGTGCAGATCATGCAGGCCTTCACGGTTGCGCAGGCGGGCGTTGATGATGTGCATGGGCAAGTTCCTCTTGGCAAAAAACAGTCAGGCAGACAGCCGCCAGATCATCAGCGCAATGCCGATGTCCAGGCGGTCATAAGAATTGTCCAGCGTCAGCCCGCACAGGGCTTCGATGCGCTGGACGCGGTGCGTCAGGGTGTTACGGTGAACCGCCAGCCGCTGGGCGGCGGCCACAAGGTTACCATTCTCGTGGAACCAGGCCTCCAGGGTCGGCATCAGGCTTGGGCCGTGGTGCAGGTCGTGCCGCAGCAGCGGCCCCAGGCGTTCGTTGAGAAACTGGTCGAGCAGGGCGCGATCCCGCACGCCGCTGAGCAATTTGAGTACCCCCAACTCGTCGTAGACACACAGCCCGGCGCGCTCACTGAACCGTCGTGCAGCGGCCAACGCCTGGCGCGCCTCATCCAGGGCCTGGGCCAGTCGCGCGGGTGGGTGCGCGGCAGCACTCAGGCCGATAAACAGTTTCAACGGCGCCAGGCGCAGGTTCAGTGCTTTCAACCAACCTGCCAACAACTGGCGATTGGCCAATGCCGCACCCGCGTCCATCGCCGGCAACAGCAACGTCCATTGTCCGGCACGCCCTAGCACAGGCAGACGCGACGGATGCTGCGTCGAAAACTGGCGCAAACGTCGGGTAATGGCATCGTGCTGACGGGCAAGCTGTGCCTCCACCACCGGCGCTTCACCTTGGGCAAACAGTGCATCGCTGCCGTCCAGTTGCAGCTGGACGAGCTGCCAGTGCCCGGCCAACGGCATGCCCAGCTGGGCGGCGCGGTGCAACAGCAAATCCAGGGATTGGTAATCACCGGCCAGCAGGCGTTCCAATACATCATGTCGCGAGCGCCCCAGCTGTTGCGACTGGATCAATGCCGAACCGATGGCCTGGGTCACCAGCACCATCTTCAACGAGTACGGCTGTTCGATCAGCGGCATGCCCGCATCGTGCGCCGCTTCCAGCAAGCGCTGGGGAATTGCCTGGATATAGTCCGGCCCCGTGAGGATTACCAGGCCGGCGACCTGGCGCTGACAGGCTTCGTCCAGCAACACCAGCAGGTTGGCCTCATCCCGTGGGTGATTGATGCCGGTGACGAACACCAGTTCGCCGCCCAACACCCATTCGGCAATGCCGCTGTTTTCCGCGACATAGGGCCAGCGCACCGTGTTCTCCAGGCCGGCTTCCCCGGCCCGCAGGCACATCGACTCAAGGCCGGGCAAGGCCAGCACATCGGCTATCGTCAGGCTCATGCCTGGACGTCAGCCAACGGTGCCCGCACGCGCAGGACGCTGGTCAGCACGATGTAGGTCAGCGACGCAGCCACAATCCCCACCAACGGCGCCACCCAAGGTGAGTGAAACGCCAGCACCGTGCCCACGGCGTAAGCGATCAGCCCTGGCCAGTTGAAAGCCGGCAGCCGCGTATCGGCCAAGCGCGGATAGTGGCCGCGATAGCGATAGAAGAAGTCCGCCATGATCACCCCGCCAATCGGTGGGATCACCGTGCCCAGCAGGATCAGGTAGGGCACCAGCATGTCGTACATACCCAGCAGCGCCAGCAGGGTGCCGATCACCGCACCGGCCAGGGTCACCGTTTTGCGGCGCTTGGTGCGCAGCAGGTTGCAGCCGGCAACGGCGAAGTTGTAGATGGTGTTGTCCTGGGTGCTCCATATATTCAGGAGCAACATTGCCATGGCCGCCATGGCAAAACCCTGCAGCAGTAACACTTCGACCACGTCGGGCTGCTGGTAGACGATGGCGCCGTAGGCACCGATCAGTACCATCAAGCCGTTGCCGATAAAGAAGCCGATCAGGCTGGCCAGCACCGCGACCTTGGCCGAGCGCGAGAACCGCGTCCAGTTGGTGGCCTGGGTCGCGCCGCTGACGAAGGTGCCGAACACCAGCGTGATGGCGGTGGACATGTCCAGCTCACCGGTGGGTACCACGGCCAGCAGCCCGTCCAGCCCGCCGACCTTTACCGTGGCAACCCACATCGACAGAAACAGCAAAATGCCCATAGCCGGCACCGCGATGTAGGACAGAATCTCCAGCCCGCGATAGCCCACGTAGGCCGTCGCGCAGAACACCATTCCAAATAGCACCATCAACCCCAGAACGCTGCCCTGGCTCAACTCGAAATATTTGCCCAGCACCACGGCAGCGGTGGCGGTGCCCCAGGCGTACCAGCCGATTTGGGTGAATCCGAGGATCAAGTCGCTCAGCTTGCTGCCCACTTCACCGAAGCAAAAACGCCCCATCAGCACCGAGTTCAAACCGCTCTTGAACGCGATGTAACCCAGGCCTGCGGCGTAGATACCCAACAGCAGGTTACCCAGGGCCACGACGCCGAGCATCTGGGTAAAGCTGAAGGCTACCCCCAACTTGCCGCCGGCGAACATGGTCGCGGTAAAAAAGGTAAAGCCCAGCAGCACCATGGCGGTGGAGGCCAGGCCTTTGCGGGCATGCATGGGCACCTCGCTGAGAGGGTAGTCATTGCCCGGTTCGTTCTGCGTCATGTGCCGTTCTCCCTGAATGAGTGACGCAGGCCTATTGCACCCGTCGTGCCAAGTGCAGGGCAGTGACGAGCGCACGGTCAGGACTGTGCACGTTGCACAGTATTTATAGCCAAACAGGGGTGACACGCAGGAGGGATTGGTCTTTCTGCCCAGTCAGGCGCGAAAGCGGTGCAGCGGTGATACAAATTGGATCACCGGTTATTCAATCGAACAGGGTGTGAGTGGTCTCGCCGCGATGAAAGGCGAAGGCCGCCTCAAGGTCAGTTTCAATCGTGCGGCCACGGGACAACGGGGGCAGGTCGTCGAGGCTGAAGAACCCGACTTCCGTAGTTTCGAAACCGGCCATCGGCGCCAGTTGATCAACCCGTTCGCACAGAAAGTAGAGTTTGTAGAAATCCCGGATATCGGGCCGGTACAAGCCTTTGGCCTTATGGGTGACGCTGTACAGCGCCCGAGCGGTGACCGTCAGGCCGGCCTCTTCGCGGATTTCCTTGACGATGTTTTCAGCCGCCGACAGGCCAATATCCGCATAACCCCCAGGCAACGCCCAGCAGCCATCCGTCAGCTCTCGCACCAACAGGATCCGGTCGCCGTCAATTACCGCGCCCCGCACATCAATCATCGGCGTTGAATAGCGCTTGGCAAAATCCGGTACCAGGCCGGTGATGCGCTCCAGCGGCACTTCGCCCAATTGCGCCAGCATGCTGTGGGCGATCTGCGCGATTTCCTCAAGGCGCTCGCGCTCGAAGTCATCAGTGCAGAAGTGCAGCCCCGTGGAGGCCAATGCTTGCAAGCGCTTGGCCTGGGCCAGCCAGGTGTTTTCCATGGGAACTCCTTCAGTGCGAGGCGGTGAGGTCTTTTTGCATGTAAATCCGGCGCAGGCCGTTTTCCTCGGCGCGATGGGTTTCCACATAGCCTTTGCGGGTGTACAGCACGATGTTTTCGCTCATCGCCTCATTCGTGTAGAGACGGATGGCGCCCTGCCTGGCCTGGCATTCGGTGAACTCCAGCAATAGACGGCCGTAACCCAAACCCTGAGCGCCGGGGGCGACGGCCAGGTTGTCCAGCAGCAGGTACTTCTCGTGATGGATCAGCACGACAAAGCCGTGCACCTGGCCTGCGTGCTCCAGCACATGCACGCGTTCGGCTGTAACTTGCTGGTGATAGTCATCCAGCATCGGCCCAGGTTTGCGCCCGATTCGTTCGATGTACGGGGAGTAGGCGGCGTGGACGATGGCCTCGATAGCGCAGATATCGTCAACGGTGGCGGGGCGGATAAGGGGTGGCATCGCAGCGTGCGCCTTCTGTACAAGAGGCCCCGACTGTAAGGGACTCGCTGGCATAAAAAAACCACCTCAAGGGTGGTTTTTTTACCTCGCCGGCTTATTCGCCGCGATAGATGCATCCGCTGGTGCAAGTCTCATGGATACGAATCGCGCTGAGTTCCGGCAACAACGGTTTCAACTCATTCCAGATCCACTTGGCCAGCACTTCGCTGGTGGGGTTTTCAAGGCCCGGAATGTCATTGAGGTAGTTGTGATCGAGGCGTTCGTAGAGCGGCTTGAAAATCGCCTTGATCTCCGAGAAGTCACGGATCCAGCCGGTATGCGGGTCGAGGTCGCCGCTGAGGTGGATCGCCACTTTGAACGAATGGCCATGCAGGCGCCCGCATTTGTGGCCTTCCGGAACGTGGGGCAGGCGGTGGGCGGACTCGAAGGTAAACTCTTTGAAGATTTCCACAGGGTTTTTCAGCTCGGTGAGGTGTCTGGCAGGCGGCGAGTTTAACAGTTTGTGACCTCGCCGCGCACACCGCTTGATCAGAGGGCCTGCAGGCGCTCGCCCAATTGCCCGGTTTCGGCCAGTTGCAGAAACTCGTCCCCCAGCCGCTGACTTTCGCTCATCGCGGTTTGCCAGTACTTGTTGCGGCCCGGGTCATCGCCCATGAAGCGCTTGAAGTCGCTGCGGTCTGGCAGTTTGCCGTGGGGCAGGCGGGCCAGGTATTCCTTCGACGGTGCCAGCAGTAATACATCCTGCAGTCCCTGTTGATTGGCGCGGCGCCACGGCAAGCCTTTGTCGAACCAGCCGGGAATGACCCGGTCGGTGAAGTGCGGGTACAGCACAATGTCATCACCGTGGTAGGGCAGGTCGAGGTGATAGTCCAGCAGGCCGCCATCGCGATAGGTGCCAGCACCGGCGCCCGGCAGGTCGCGCACGCCTTGCATCACCATGGGGATCGAGCCCGACGCCAGCAACGCCTGGCGCAGGTTGCCCAGTTCCAGATTCAGGAACCGCGAGGGGAAATCCTTGAGCGCATGCAGTGGAGGCGCCTGGCGTGGGTCGTGGACGATCAGCCGTTCGAAGTGCCGGGACAGCCGCGCGCGGCCCCGCAGGTTGTCGGCGATCACCGATGACAGCCCCAAACCGAGGCGACCGCGATGATCGTCCGCCAGCAGGCCGTGGCTTTTGACCACCATGATGTTCAGCCGGTAGTTCGGGTTATCAAGCACCCGGGCATCACGGCCGGCCAGCAAATCATCGAGCATGCGCACGCAACTCTGGCTGACTTCGGCCATGGTCACGCCTTTGGCAAAGCGCTGTTCGTTGTACAGCCGGCCCAGGTCGAGCAGGCCTTGTACCGGGTCGGGCAGGCACGCACTGGCAAACCGCCAGGAGCCAATCGAGGCGCCGATCAGCGCGCGTTCCCGTGGCGCGCGGGGTAGCCAGTCGCCGAACAGCGCCAGGTCCAGACCCTGGATGCCCAGGGCCTTGGGGCCACCGGCGGCGCCGGGAAGGATGCCGACGTCCGCAGGCGCAAGCCCTTGTTCGCGAATGCGCGAGAACGCACGTTTACCGGCCTTGAGGGTCAAGGCGGGGAACTTCATATGGATAGCAGTCATACCGGTCTCATTTACCGCGAGCAGGGCAGTATAGAAAATCTGGCCTGGTTGCAGGCAAAGGTCTCGCAGAGAATTGCCATGGTGGCAATTCAGTTTCAGTTAAGTTGGATCCAGTACGGTGAGCCCCGTAGGCAAAATATCCTGAAACGGAGACTCACCATGAAAACCCTCACAGCCTTGATCGCCAGCAGTATCATTGCCCTCACCGCTGGCGTCGCCCAGGCTCGCGACCTGGGGCCGGACGAAGCACTGAAGTTGCGCGACGCTGGTACCATTGTGTCTTTCGAGAAGCTCAATGCTATCGCACTGGCCAAACATCCCGGTGCCACCGTGCATGAAACCGAGCTTGAAGAGGAATACGGCAAATACCTTTACCAGGTTGAACTGCGCGACGCCCAGGGCGTTGAGTGGGACCTGGAACTGGACGCTGTCACCGGCGCCGTCCTCAAGGATCATCAGGATACGTAATGAAGGTAAATCTACGCACCAGCGTTCAAGTGGCGCTGGTGCTCCTGGCATTTTGCTCAGGCCTGGCCGCTCGGGACCTGGGCCAGGATGAAGCACTGCGCCTGCGCCAGAAGGGCGTGATCGCGCCGCTTGAGCATCTGCTGGGCCCGGCTTTCGAGCGCTACCCGGGCGCCAAGCTGCTGGATGCAGAGCTTGAAGAGCACAAGGATCGTCCTGTGCGCTTTATCTATGAAATCGAACTGTTAACGGTCGAAGGCGTGGTGCGCGAGATCGAACTCGACGCCAACACCGGTCAACTGCTCAAAGACAAGGAAGACGACTGATGCGCCTGCTTCTGGTGGAAGACCACGTACCCCTGGCCGATGAGCTGATGGCCGGGCTCAATCGCCAGGGCTATGCCGTGGACTGGCTGGCGGACGGGCGCGACGCGGTGTATCAGGGGCGCAGCGAACCCTACGACCTGATCATTCTTGACCTCGGCCTGCCGGGTTTGCCCGGGCTTGAAGTGTTGACACAGTGGCGTGCCGCCGGCCTGGCCACGCCGGTATTGATCCTCACCGCTCGTGACTCGTGGGCCGAGCGCATCGAAGGCCTCAAGGCGGGCGCCGACGATTACCTGAGCAAACCCTTTCACCCCGAAGAGCTGCACCTGCGTGTTCAGGCCTTGCTGCGCCGTTCCCATGGCCAGGCCAATCAGCCCACCTTGCAAGCTGCCGGCTTGCACCTGGATGAGGGCCGCCAGTGCGTGATGCGCGATGGCGAGGAGATCCAACTGACAGCCGCCGAGTTTCGGCTGCTGCGCTATTTCATGCTGCACCCCGAGCAAATCCTTTCGAAAAGCCATTTGGCCGAACATTTATATGATGGCGAGACTGAGCGTGACTCCAATGTGCTTGAGGTCCATGTCAATCACCTGCGCCGCAAGTTGGGCCGCAGCGTGATCGAGACCCGGCGCGGCCAGGGTTACCGTTTCGGCGCCAGCCCTGCGTGAAGTCGATCCAGCGGCGCCTGAGCCTTGGGCTGATCAGCGTAATGGTGATTGTCGGCCTGGTGCTGGCCCAGACCAGCCTGTGGCTGTTCGAAATGGGCCTGCAACGCTACCTGGAATCGGGGTTGCGCAACGACAGCGAAAACCTGCTGGTGGCGTTGGTGCGCGGGCCTATGGGCGTGCAACTGGATGAACAGCGGCTGTCTCCCGCCTATCAACGGCCGTTTTCCGGGCACTATTTCCGTATCGATTTTGCCGACACCCATTGGCGTTCCCGCTCGTTATGGGACCAGGAACTGCCACAACTGCCCCAAGCCGGGCTCAAGGGCAACCTGCAATTGGGGCCGGAAGGCCAGCAGTTGCTGGTACTGCGTTCGGACTACAAGCGTTTTGGCCAATCGATTTCCATCAGCGTGGCCCAGGACTACACCCCGGTCAGGGAAAGCTTTCGCCTGATGCGCCAGATCGGCCTGGTGCTGGGACTGGCGGCGCTGTTGCTGATCCTGCTTCTGCAACGGGTCACCGTGCGCCGCGCCTTGCGCCCGCTGGAGACCGCGCGCAACCAGATCGCGCAACTGCAGCAAGGTCAGCGCTCGCAACTGGACACCCAGGTGCCGGTAGAGCTGGAACCGCTGGTGGCGCAGATCAACCACTTGCTGGCCCACACCGAAGACAGCCTTAAACGTTCGCGCAATGCCCTGGGCAATCTTGGCCATGCGTTGAAAACCCCATTGGCGGTGTTGCTGAGCGTGGCATCCAGTGAGCAGCTCAAGGACCATCCGCAACTGAGCAAGCTGCTGCGCGAACAGCTGGAGCAGGTGCAACAACGGCTTAATCGCGAACTCAATCGTGCGCGCCTGGCCGGCGAGACGCTGCCCGGGGCCCTGTTTGACTGCGATGGCGAATTGCCGGGGTTGCTGGCGACCCTGAACATGATCCATGGCGAACACCTGGATTTGAGTTACCGCGTACCGCCTGGTTTGCAGTTGCCGTGGGACCGCGAAGACCTGCTGGAGTTGTTGGGCAACCTGCTGGACAACGCCTGTAAATGGGCGGACGAGGAGATTGTGTTGAGCATCAGCGAAACCCCGGAATGCTTTCGGCTGGTGGTGGAAGATGACGGGCCGGGGATTCCCGAGAGCCAGCGCGACCAGGTGTTCAGCCGAGGCACGCGGTTGGATGAGCAGACTGACGGGCATGGTCTGGGGCTTGGGATCGTGCGGGATATTGTTGAGGTGTGGGGCGGGGTGCTTTTGTTGCAGGAGAGCGAGCTGGGCGGGTTAAAGGTAGTTGTCGACCTGCCACGCCGCCATTGAAAGCAA
>NZ_JAXCIS010000225.1:0-30442 GCF_034044025.1 Pseudomonas sp. SED1 | reverse complement strand
GGTGTCAGATGCCCCGCGGTATCGTTAACGTTTTTCGCGAGCAAGCTCGCTCCTACAGGGAGCTACTAGTACAGCGCGCCATCCAGAATCTGATAGACGATGCTGGTGCCAATCGCGATCAGCACGATGTCCCCACCCGAGCGGCGCCATTCATAACCAGGGTACTGCGGCAGATGTCCCAGCGCCCGAGGGTCCAGGCGCTCGCCGTAGTAGTTCGGCGGCAGGCGCTGGCCGCGCACCAGGTGGATACCGGGAGGCGGCGGTGCGCCACGGCGGAAGTCGCCATGGTTATCGCGGATGACCTGTCTCACAGGGCCGAAATCCTGAGGAGGCCCGCCACGGTGATTGTCCTGGGGCCCGCGACGGTCATCGCCACGGTGATCGTTCTGCTGGCCCGGCGGGCCGCCACGGTCAGGTCCGCCGCCTTGGTCATACGGTGCGGCTTGCACCAGCGCGCTGGCGCCGAGCAACAGCACACCCAGACTGGCTATCACACGTTTAGGTATCTTCATCAGGGGTTTCCTCAACTGCACAAACAACAAAAAGGGATTTCGAACCACGTTCGAAATCCCTTGGTCTTGTTAGCTTAGGTGCTGATTTCCCGGCTTGATTCCTCTGTATCAGGAACTTTACCTACCGCTTACGAGCCGCTTACTTACGGGCGTTGCGCACACCTTCCGACAGCGCTGAACACAGGGTCAATACACCGTCGATGGCCTGTTGATCGTTGCTGGCATTGGCGATGTGATCGATCAGTGCCGAACCCACCACCACGCCGTCTGCCAAACGGGCGATTGCAGCGGCCTGCTCCGGGGTGCGGATACCAAAACCGATGCTGATCGGCAGGTCGGTATGCCGACGCAGACGGGTTACGGCTTCTTCAACGTGTTCCAGGGTTGCGGCACCGGCACCGGTCACACCGGCCACCGAAACGTAGTACACAAACCCGGAGCTGCCGTTGAGTACGGTCGGCAGGCGCACGTCATCGGTGGTCGGCGTGGTCAGGCGGATAAAGTCGATACCGGCAGCCTGGGCCGGGTCGCACAGCTCGCCGTTATGCTCGGGCGGCATGTCGACCACGATCAGGCCGTCGACGCCGGCTTCTTTTGCATCGCTGATAAAGCGTGGCACGCCGTACATGTGGATCGGGTTGAAGTAGCCCATCAGCACCAGCGGCGTGTCGCTGTTGCCCTCGCGGAACTCGCGAACCATTTGCAGGGTTTTCGTGAGGTTCTGCTTGGCGGTCAGTGCACGGATGTTGGCCAGTTGAATGGCCGGGCCGTCGGCCATCGGGTCGGTGAACGGCATGCCCAGCTCGATTACATCGGCGCCGGCCGCCGGCAAGCCCTTGAGGATCGCCAGCGAGGTGTCATAGCCCGGGTCGCCAGCGGTGACGAAGGTCACCAGGGCGGCGCGGTTTTGTTCTTTCAGTTGCGCAAAACGTGTTTGCAGGCGGCTCATCAGTGTTTCTCCTGCTTGGACTGTTCCATGTGGTGCATCACGGTTTGCATGTCTTTGTCGCCACGGCCGGACAGGTTGACCACCATCAGGTGATCTTTCGGCAAGGTCGGCGCGCGTTTAAATACTTCGGCCAAGGCGTGGGCGCTTTCCAGTGCAGGAATAATCCCTTCCAGGCGGCAGCATTTGTGAAAGGCGTCGAGGGCTTCGTCGTCGGTCACCGAGGTGTACTGGACGCGGCCGATGTCGTGCAACCAAGCGTGTTCAGGGCCGATGCCCGGGTAGTCGAGGCCAGCGGAGATCGAGTGGGCGTCGATGATCTGGCCATCGTCGTCCTGCAACAGGAAGGTACGGTTGCCGTGGAGCACACCCGGTACGCCGCCGTTGAGGCTGGCCGCGTGTTTGCCGGTCTCGATGCCGTAGCCGGCCGCTTCAACGCCGATGATTTCGACGCTGGTGTCATCCAGGAACGGGTGGAACAGGCCCATGGCGTTGGAACCGCCGCCGATGCATGCCACCAGGCTGTCGGGCAGACGGCCTTCCTGGGCCTGCAGTTGGGTACGGGTTTCCTTGCCGATCACGGCCTGGAAGTCGCGAACCATGGCTGGGTACGGGTGCGGACCGGCTACGGTGCCGATCAGGTAGAAGGTGCTGTCGACGTTGGTGACCCAGTCGCGCAGGGCTTCGTTCATTGCGTCTTTCAGGGTGCCGGTGCCGGCGACTACCGGGATCACTTCAGCGCCCAGCAGCTTCATGCGGAATACGTTGGCCTGCTGGCGCTCGATGTCGGTGGTGCCCATGTAGATCACGCAGTCCAGGCCAAAACGCGCGGCGACGGTGGCGGTGGCCACACCGTGCATGCCGGCGCCGGTCTCGGCGATGATGCGTTTTTTGCCCATGCGCCGCGCCAGCAGGATCTGGCCGATGCAGTTGTTGATCTTGTGGGCGCCGGTGTGGTTCAGCTCTTCGCGCTTGAGGTAGATCTTGGCGCCGCCGCAGAATTCGGTCAGGCGTTCGGCGAAGTACAGCGGGCTTGGGCGTCCGACGTAGTCGCGCTGGAAGTAGGCCAGTTCTTCATTGAAGGCCGGATCGATCTTGGCCGCTTCGTATTCGCGGGCCAGATCAAGGATCAACGGCATCAGGGTTTCCGCCACGTAGCGGCCGCCGAACGAACCAAACAGGCCATTGGCGTCTGGGCCGTTGCGTAAATCGGTCTGGGTCTGAGTCATGGGACGCTCCAGGTAGAAAATGTGTAATTGGCAATGACGGTCACTCTACCCCTGACGCTTCCACGTGAAAACCGATAAGATCGCCACAACCTGTCAGGAAAACTCACAGATGAGCCGAGACCTCCCACCCCTGAACGCCCTGCGCGCTTTCGAGGCGGCTGCACGCCTGAACAGCGTCAGCCAGGCCGCTGAGCAACTGCACGTGACCCATGGCGCCGTCAGCCGGCAGCTCAAGGTGTTGGAAGAACACCTCGGTGTCAGCCTGTTCGTCAAGGACGGGCGCGGCCTCAAACTCACAGATGCCGGCATCCGCCTGCGAGATGCGAGTTTTGAGGCGTTCGAGCGTCTGAGGGACACCTGCGCAGAACTCACACAAAGCAGCGCAGACGCACCATTTGTGCTCGGCTGCTCCGGCAGTCTGCTGGCGCGCTGGTTTATTCCGCGTTTGGGGCGCCTGAACGCCGATCTGCCGGATTTGCGCCTGCATCTGTCGGCGGGCGAAGGCGACCTCGACCCGCGTCGCCCCGGGTTGGACGCGCTGCTGGTGTTCGCTGAGCCGCCGTGGCCGGCGGATATGCAGGTGTACGAATTGGCCAGCGAGCGCATCGGCCCGGTCATGAGCCCGCGATTTGCCGATTACGAGCGTTTACGCCAGGCACCTGCCGAAGCCCTGCTGGATCAAGCCTTATTGCACACCACTTCGCGCCCACAAGCCTGGCCCAGCTGGGCGCAGCACCACGGAATCGACGCTGGCGCGTTGAAGTACGGTCAGGGTTTCGAGCATTTGTATTATTTGCTGGAGGCGGCGGTGGCCGGGCTGGGGGTGGCAATTGCGCCTGAGCCGCTGGTGGCAGAGGACCTGCGAGCGGGTCGCCTGGTTGCGCCGTGGGGTTTCAGTGAAACCCCGGCGCAACTGGCGTTGTGGCTACCCAAGCGCGCCGCGGATGGGCGCGCCCGGCAACTGGCGCAGTGGCTCAAGGCTGAGCTTGCGCGCCAGGTTGTTTAGTCGCCGCGTTTGCACAGCAAGTAAGCAGCCAGCAGGCCCAGCGCGCCAACGGCGACGCCAGCGGTAGTCCATGGGTGCTCTTGCGCGTAGTCCCGTGTCGCAACACCGGTTTCGCGGATTTTGACTTTGCTTTCTTCGTAAGCATCGCTGATCAGGTGACGGGAATGCTTGAGAGCATTCTCGGCATTGCTTTTCAGGGCCTTCAAGGTTTTGCGCGACTCGTCAGACGCATCGTCCTTGAGGCTTTCCAGAGATTTGAGCAGGCTCGAAATCTCGGCTTCCATGCTTTCCAATGACGCTTTGCGTAAAGAGGTGTTGGCCATGTGGGCTCTCCTGGAGTGATTGAGTGGCGTGTGTTGTTTCCGACTGCGGCGGTTTCAGAAAGTGCAGTAAATCTGAACTTTCGTATGGGAATGGTCGCCAGAAGCAGTACGAGAATTCACTGCTAGGCTTCATTAACGACCCCAGGAGAAAACCTTATGAGTGATCATCACACCTACAAGAAAGTCGAACTGGTGGGCTCTTCCACCACCAGCATCGAGGAAGCCATCAACAATGCCTTGGCCGAAGCCAGCAAGAGCATCAAGCACTTGGAGTGGTTTGAAGTGACCGAAACCCGCGGTCATATCAAGGACGGCAAGGCCGCGCATTTCCAGGTCACCCTCAAGGTGGGGTTCCGAATTGCCAGTAGTTGATTGAGCCGGTTGAACTTGCGCGCTGGCCGATTGCCATAAACTCCGCTACAACCTTTAGGCACGTCGACGTGACGAGCGGCGACGTGCTTCCTTTCGATCAACCCAAGGAAGTGACGGATGAAGAACTTTTTGTTGGCGGTAGGTTTGTTGAGCATTGCGGGCACAGCCCTGGCGGCGGGCAAGCCTTGTGAAGAGCTGAAAAGCGAGATCGCGGCGAAAATCGACGCGAAAGGCGCTTCGGGCTACTCCCTGGAAATCGTGGACAAAGGTGCTGCACCTAGTGACCACGAGGTTGTCGGCAGCTGTGAAGCCGGTACCAAGGAAATCGCCTACAAGCGCGGGTGATCCCGTGTTGCAGACGTAAAAAACCGACGCAAGTGCGTCGGTTTTTTTTGATCGGTCCCTCGCTCCGCGTGGGAATGCAGCCTGGGATGCTCCGCGTCCCGCCCTACTCCTGGACTCAGCCCTTCATGATCTGGGCCAGCAGCTCATAGGAATGAATCCGGTCGGCATGCTCGTACAGGTCACAGGTGAAGATCAGCTCATCAGCGCCGGTCTGCTCCACCAGCACTTCCAGCTTGGCGCGGATCTTCTGCGGGCTGCCCACCATGGCCAGGCCAAGGAAACTGCCTACAGCGTCTTTCTCATGGGGCAGCCACAGGCCGTCCATGGTCTTGACCGGCGGGCGCTGCACCAGGCTTTGCCCACGCATCAAAGCGAGGATTCGCTGGTACACCGAGGTGGCCAGGTAATCAGCCTGTTCATCCGTATCGGCGGCCACCAACGGGATGCCGAGCATCACGTAGGGCTTGTCCAACACGGCCGAAGGCTTGAAGTGGTTGCGATAGACGCGAATCGCTTCATGCATCAGGCGCGGTGCGAAGTGCGAAGCAAAGGCGTAAGGCAAACCGCGTTCGCCCGCAAGCTGTGCACTGAACAGGCTCGAACCCAGCAGCCACACCGGCACGTTGGTGCCGGTGCCGGGCACGGCGATCACTCGCTGGTCCGGGGTGCGCGGGCCGAGGTAGGCCATCAGTTCCGCTACGTCTTCCGGGAAGTCGTCGGCGCTGCCGGAACGTTCGCGGCGCAGGGCGCGGGCGGTCATCTGGTCGGAGCCAGGTGCGCGGCCCAGGCCCAGGTCGATGCGGCCCGGGTACAGGCTTTCCAGGGTGCCGAACTGCTCGGCGATCACCAAAGGCGCGTGGTTGGGCAGCATCACGCCACCGGAACCGACACGAATCGTCGAAGTGCCGCCTGCCAGATAGCCCAGCAATACCGAGGTCGCCGAGCTGGCGATGCCGTCCATATTGTGGTGTTCGGCCACCCAGAAACGGTTGTAGCCGAATTTTTCTACATGCTGGGCCAGGTCCAGGGAATTGCGCAGCGACTGCGCCGGGCTGCCGTTGGCACGCACTGGCACGAGGTCGAGGGTCGAGAACTTTACGTCGGACAGCGATTTCATAAGCCTGCTTCTCCAATGGGGGCGCAGGCTTCTTAGACGAACCAAAACCTGCCGCTTCATGTGCATGTTCTATGCAATGAGGGCATATACCCGAGATTCAATAGCGAAGGTGAAATTTCCTACTTAATCGCTAGGTTTCTCCGACAAGATGAACTTTGCCGGGGCGTCTATCCTCAGAACCCTTACTGAGGCAAAACCACCGTTCGAGGAGACCGCTATGAGTATCGTTAAAAAAGCATCCGCGCATTGGGAAGGCGACCTGAAGACTGGCCTGGGTTCCATTTCCACGGAAACCGGCGTGCTGCGCGAAGCGCCCTACGGTTTCAAGGCCCGTTTTGAAGGCGGCAAGGGCACCAACCCTGAAGAACTGATCGGCGCCGCCCATGCCGGTTGTTTCTCCATGGCCTTTTCCATGATTCTCGGCGACGCCGGGCTCAAGGCAGATAGCATCGACACCCAGGCCGAAGTGACCCTGGACCAAGTGGACGGTGGCTTTGCGATTACAGCCGTGCACCTGATCCTCAAGGCAAAGATCCCGGGCGCCAGCCAGGCCCAGTTCGATGAGTTGAGCAAGAAAGCCAAGGAAGGATGCCCGGTATCCAAGGTACTGAACGCAACCATTACCCTGGATGGCACCCTCGTTAATTGATCGACCCTTGTAGGAGCGAGCGTGCTCGCGAAGACTTCAAAGGCGCCGCGCCCTTCCAGGCGGCACGCGTTATCGTTGAGGTTTTTCGCGAGCACGCTCGCTCCTACACGTTCAGGTATGGTCGAATAGCCGATTGCAGACTCAGCGCACACCCGTGCGCGTGCATTCAGGGAGCTTCACACATGAAACGTATTGCCTTGGCGGTTATCTGCGGTGCACTGGCCACGTCGGCCCTGGCGGCGCCGAAAGATTGTGAAGAGCTCAGGAAAGAGATTGAGGTCAAAATCCAGGCGAATGCCGTTCCGTCCTACACCCTCGAAATCGTCACCAAGGAAGAAGCAGACAAGCACGACAGCGCCATGGTTGTCGGCAGCTGTGAGAATGGCACCAAGGCCATCGTCTACCAGAAGAACAACGACTGATCAGATGCAGTTGACGCTACGTTCTTCGGCCAGCAATTGACCCGCTTTGTTGTACAGCCGGATATTCGGGTTGTAGCCCAGTGAGCGCCCTTCCAGGCGATAGCGCTGGCCTGCCTCGAAACGGTCGTATTGCAGGGTCATGAAGCAGGTTCGGTCGGTAGTTTGGCCAAATCCGCTGAAACTGCCGCCAGTGGGCACCTCGAAATCAAATCGCACCATCAATTCGTGGCTGCCAGGTGGCACCTGGAAGTAGCGCCCGTCGTTCAGGTTTTTCCCGTCCAGGCGTTGCGCCATCACCAGCTTGGCGCCGGGTGTCGGGGTGGCGAAGTCGACCCAGGCTTGCTGCGGATCAACCGCGGGTAGCGGCGTCGACGCGCAGGCACTGAGAAAGATCGCGGCGACGGGAAGCAGTAGCTGACGCATGTTAAGCACTCAACTGTAGGAATGTTCGTTTGAGCGGCTGCGCTCGGCAGCACGCTCCCTGAGTATAAACACGCCACGCCATGGAAAAATTCCCCACAGGCGAGATAGTCTGGCGGGATAGTTACCTGCGAGAGGTTTTAATGGTCAGGCGTTTACTTCCCGGGTTGATGCTGCTGTTGCTCAGTGGCTGTTCCAGCGTCAGTTACTACAGCCAACTGGCAGACGGGCAATTGCAACTGCTGCGGGCCCGGGAGCCGGTCTCCGTGGTCATCGCCGATCCGTCTCGTCCACAGGTGCTGCGCGAGCATTTGGTGCAATCCCAGAAAGCCCGCACCTTCGCCAGCGAACACCTGCACCTGCCGGATAACCAGAGTTACCGCTTGTATACGGATATTGGCCGCCCTTATGTGGTCTGGAACGTCTTCGCCACGCCTGAATTTTCCCTGTCGCCACAGACTCACTGCTTCCCGATTGCCGGGTGCGTGGCCTATCGCGGTTATTACAACCAGGGCGCCGCGCGTGGCCAGGCGGCGTTGTTGAAACAGCAAGGCATGGACGTGTCGATTGGTGGCGTGGAGGCCTATTCCACCCTCGGCTGGTTCAATGATCCGATCATGAGTTCGATGATGAGCTGGGGCGACGAGCGCCTGGCCACGCTGATTTTTCATGAGCTGGCGCACCAGCGGTTTTATGTGAAGGACGACACTGAGTTCAACGAGTCGTACGCCACCTTCGTCGAGCAAGAAGGCACCCGGCAATGGCGCGCGGCCCGGGGCTTGCCGCCTGCCAGCGAGTCGGCGTTGAAACAGCGCGACCAGTTCACCCGGTTGGTGCTCGACACCCGCAAGCGTCTGGAGCAGCTGTATACCCAGCCACTGGCGGCAGATGCCATGCGCCTGGCCAAGGCGGCTGAATTCGAACGCCTGCGCCGTGACTACCGGCAAATGCGCGATAGCCAGTGGGGTGGCGACAAGCGTTATGACGCCTGGATGAACTTGCCGATGAACAACGCCAGGTTGTTGCCGTTTGGCCTGTATGACCAGTGGGTGCCGGCGTTTGCCGCGTTGTTCCGGCAGGAAGGCGGGGATTGGCCGAAGTTCTTTGCGGCGGTGGAGAAGCTGGGCGGGTTGCCCGTAGTTGAGCGTAAAGCGGCACTGAGGCGTTTGGAGGAACCCGAGCCTTTGGTTGGCACATAGGGCCTCATCGCGGGCAAGCCCGGCTCCCACAGTGGGTCGCGTTTCCCTGTGGGAGCCGGGCTTGCCCGCGATAGCGATCTTATGGCCGCTGCAAAAACGCCTGATGCATCTGCGCCAATGTTTCGAAATGCCAGGTCGGCGCTTCGGCACTCAGCTCCTCATGGCTGCCAAACCCGTAACCCACTGCCGCGCAATCCAGCCCGTTGCTGCGGGCTCCGATCAGGTCGTGCTTGCGGTCGCCAATCATCAGGGTGCTGGCCGGGTCCAGGCCTTCCTCTGCCATCAGGTGGGCGATCAGCTCGACCTTGTTGGTGCGGGTGCCGTCCAGCTCGCTGCCGTAGATCACCTTGAAGTGTTTGGCGAAATCGAAATGCCGGGCGATTTCACGGGCGAACACCCAAGGCTTGGACGTGGCCACATACAGCTGGCGGCCCTGGCCATTCAACGCTTCCAGCAGCGGCATCACGCCGTCGAACACGCGGTTTTCGTACAGGCCGGTAACCTTGAAGCGCTCGCGGTAAAAATTCACTGCTTCCCAGGCCTTGGCTTCGTCGAAGTCATAAAACTGCATGAACGCTTGCAGCAGCGGCGGGCCGATGAAGTGCTCAAGCTTGGTCAGGTCCGGCTCATCGATCCCCAGTTTGGCGAGGGCGTACTGGATCGAGCGGGTGATGCCTTCGCGCGGGTCGGTGAGGGTGCCATCGAGGTCGAACAGAACGGTTTGGTAATGCATGGGTGTCCTTGTCATTGGTCGAAGCCTTCGGCCAGGTGCAGGTCTTTGAGCTTTACGTAGTTCGCAGCGCTGTAGGTGAAAAACGCCCGTTCCTTGTCAGTCAGCGGGCGGACCTGTTTAACCGGGCTGCCGACATACAAGAAACCGCTCTCGAGTTTCTTGCCCGGCGGCACCAGGCTGCCGGCGCCGATGATCACGTCGTCCTCCACCACGGCGCCGTCCATCACAATGCTGCCCATGCCGATCAGAATCCGGTTACCCACCGTGCAGCCATGCAGCATGACCTTGTGGGCAATGGTCACGTCGTCGCCGATCAACAGCGGGAAACCATCAGGATTGAAGGGCCCGGCGTGGGTAATGTGCAGCACGCAGCCGTCCTGCACGCTGGTGCGCGCACCGATGCGGATACGGTGCATGTCGCCGCGAATCACCGTCAGCGGCCATACCGAGCTGTCGGCGCCGATTTCGACGTCGCCGATCACCACCGCCGATGCATCGACGAAAGCCCCGGCAAGCAAGGCCGGCGTGTGATTCTGGTAGGTGCGAAGGGTCACGATAGGCTCTCTCTCTTCTGCTGATAGCTGCGGTGGGCGTTGATTGTAATTAAGATGGCCCCATCTTTGTTCTTACATGTTTCTTCAGCCAAGGTGCCAACCGTGAGCGCGAACAACCCTCTTCTGCAGTCCTACGACCTGCCGCCGTTCTCGGCGATCCGTGCCGAGCACGTACAGCCGGCCATCGAACAGATCCTCGCCGACAACCGCGTCGCCATCGAAGGCATCCTGCAAAGCCAGGGTAAAAATCCGACCTGGGCCGGGCTGATCCTGGCCATGGACGAACTCAACGACCGCCTGGGTGCCGCCTGGAGCCCGGTCAGCCACTTGAACGCCGTGTGCAACAGCGCCGAACTGCGCGAAGCCTACGAGGCTTGCTTGCCGGCACTGAGCGCCTACTCCACCGAGATGGGCCAGAACCGTGAACTGTTCCAGGCGTTCGAAGCCCTGGCCAACAGCCCGGAAGCCGCCGGCTTCGACGTGGCGCAAAAAACCATTCTGGAACACTCCCTGCGGGACTTCCGCCTGTCGGGTATCGATTTGCCGCCTGAGCAGCAAAAGCGTTATGCCGAAGTGCAGAGCAAGCTTTCCGAGTTGGGCAGCAAGTTCTCCAACCAATTGCTCGACGCCACCCAGGCCTGGACCAAGCACGTCACCGACGAAGCGACCCTCACCGGCCTGACCGATTCGGCCAAGGCGCAAATGGCGGCCGCAGCCCAAGCCAAGGGCCTCGACGGTTGGCTGATCACCCTGGAATTCCCGAGCTACTACGCGGTGATGACCTACGCTCACGACCGCGCGCTGCGTGAAGAAATCTATGCGGCCTACTGCACCCGTGCGTCGGACCAAGGCCCGAATGCCGGTAAGAACGATAACGGCCCGGTCATGGAACAGATCCTCGACCTGCGTCAGGAGCTGGCGCAACTGCTGGGCTTCGCCTCGTTCTCCGAACTGAGCCTGGCCACCAAAATGGCCGAGTCCAGCGACCAGGTGCTGAGCTTCCTGCGGGACCTGGCCAAGCGCAGCAAGCCGTTCGCCACCCAGGACCTGCAACAGCTCAAGGCCTATGCCGCCGAACAAGGCTGCCCGGACCTGCAAAGCTGGGACAGCGGTTTCTACGGCGAAAAGCTGCGTGAACAACGCTACAGCGTGGCCCAGGAAGCCCTGCGTGCCTACTTCCCGATCGACAAAGTGCTCAGCGGTCTATTCGCCATTGTGCAGCGCCTGTACGGCATCGAAATCGCCGAGCAGAAAGGCTTCGATACCTGGCACCCGGACGTCCGCCTGTTCGAAATCAAGGAAAACGGCCAGCACGTCGGCCGCTTCTTCTTCGACCTGTACGCCCGCGCCAACAAGCGTGGCGGTGCCTGGATGGACGGCGCCCGTGACCGTCGCCGCACCGTTGATGGCGTGCTGCAAAGCCCGGTGGCCAACCTGGTGTGCAACTTCACCCCGGCTGACAGCGGCAAGCCTGCCCTGCTGACTCACGATGAAGTGACCACACTGTTCCACGAATTCGGCCACGGCCTGCATCACCTGTTGACCCGTGTCGACCACGCTGGCGTGTCCGGCATCAACGGCGTGGCCTGGGATGCGGTGGAGTTGCCGAGCCAGTTCATGGAGAACTGGTGCTGGGAGCCGGAAGGCCTGGCGCTGATTTCCGGTCACTACGAAACCGGTGAGCCGCTGCCTCAGGACCTGCTGGAAAAAATGCTCGCGGCGAAGAACTTCCAGTCTGGCCTGATGATGGTTCGCCAGTTGGAGTTCTCGCTGTTTGACTTCGAACTGCACGCTACCCACGGCGATGGCCGCAGTGTGCTGCAGGTGCTTGAAGGCGTGCGTGACGAGGTGTCGGTGATGCGTCCGCCGGCCTACAACCGCTTCCCCAACAGCTTTGCGCATATCTTTGCTGGCGGTTACGCGGCGGGTTACTACAGCTACAAGTGGGCCGAAGTGCTGTCGGCGGATGCCTTCTCCAAGTTCGAAGAAGACGGCGTGCTCAATGCCGAGACTGGCCGCGCGTTCCGCGAGGCGATCCTGGCCCGTGGCGGCTCCCAGGCACCGATGGTGCTGTTCGTCGACTTCCGCGGACGTGCGCCGTCGATTGACGCACTCTTGCGCCACAGCGGCCTGAGTGAGGACGCGGCAGCATGAGTGAAGCGCCTGTGAAAACCAAAAAACGCTTTATCGCCGGGGCGGTCTGCCCGGCGTGCAGCGAGCCGGACAAGTTGATGATGTGGAACGAGGACGATGTGCCGCACCGCGAATGCGTGGCCTGTGGCTATTCCGACACGCTGAATGAGCAAGGTCTGTCAGTGCCCAAGGAATTGGGTACGCGGGTCAATACATCAGCGTTGAAAGCACCGGATCCCAAGGTGCAGGCGGTCCAGTTCTTCCCTAATCCGAAGCTGAAAAAAGACTGACTGGCATGCGCTCCCTGAGTCGATGGCTCAGGGAGAGATCACTAATGCTGTTTTTTCCTGAGCCGGGTCTTTGGCACTGTCTGCGGTATTCAGCCAGCTTTTCATCGAGCACAGTGCAAAAGTGCTGGTGCTGCATTCACCGCTGGCCAGTGCCGTGCGTAACTTGTCGACATCGGCCTTCATCATGTAGCGAACGCCGTCCTTGAAGCCACTGCTGGCGCCAAACCCGCCCAGGGTCATTTCGTTCAGCGCGTCTTCCTTGCTCCATCCCTGAATCACCACCCGATACATCGCCGCCATCAGGCCCGTGCGGTCGGAGCCGTGTTTGCAGTGCATCAGCACCGGGCCACTGGCTTCGGCGTCTTGAATGGCACGCAGCGCCGCGAGCACATCGGCGTCGTCGACATGGTTGGTGCGATAAGACAATTGCACCTGGTTGATTCCGGGTGATTTCAGCCAGCTGGCATCGGACTCTGGCAGAAAGTTGATCACCGTTGCGATCTTGAGTTTTTCCAGTACAGGAACAGCACCGCTATCCGGCAGCGCGCTGCGATAGAGCGTGGGCGTCATCTGGTACAAGTTGTATTGATCGCCCACCGGCTGGGCCCATTCCAATGAACGCATGGGCGTGAGTTCTTCGGCTTGGGCAGGGGCAGTTGTGAACAGCGCCATGAACACGAAGCTGAGAGCAGGCAGCAATTGATTCTTGAACATGCGCGATGTAACCGAATAGGGAGAGGGCTGATAGGGCCCAGATTCGCTTACAGGGGGTCAATGCCGTGTGAGGTGCTCGTCAAAGAATCGTGAATAAGCCGGCTACCTGTGTGTTTTTTCCCGTTGAATCGATTTTCATCGATCCTTAGCCTGCTATCATTTGTTACTATTGATTACTACTGTGTTCTATCTTTTGGGTCCTTTGGATCCCATTTGCTGCCAAAACTATAAGTCGTTCCTTGAAGCGGCTGATAAACCCGTGACCACATGATGAGGTGCCACCATGTCTGATCAAGATCAAGACAACCCCCGGCGTGAGTTTTTGCGCAAATCCTTGACCTTGATCCCCGTGGTCACTGTCGCCAGCACGGGCCTGGGCGGTTCGATGCTGATGGCTGTTCCCGAGCCCGCTCAAGCCAGCCCGGAAAAGGCGCCTGTCAGCAGCAAGGCCTATGAGCCGAGCTATTTCACTGCCGAGGAATGGGCGTTTATCAACGCGGCCGTAGCCCGCTTGATCCCGGCGGACGACCAAGGCCCAGGCGCCCTGGAAGCCGGCGCGCCGGAATACATCGACCGTCAGATGAACACCCCATACGCGGCTGGCGCCCTCTGGTTCATGCAAGGCCCTTTCAATGCCGATGCGCCGCCTGAAATGGGCTGGCAGAGCAAGTTGGTGCCCAAGGAGATCTATCGCCTGGGCATTGCTGCCACGGATGCCTGGTCGAAAGCGATGAACGGTAAGCTATTTGCTGAGCAAGACAGCGCTACCCAGGAAAAATTGTTGCAACGACTGGAAGCCGGTGACGCGCAGTTCGACAGCGTACCGCCGAAGATTTTCTTCAATCTGTTGCTGCAAAACACCAAGGAAGGGTTCTTCTGCGACCCGGTCCACGGTGGCAACAAAGGCATGGTTGGCTGGACCATGATCGGCTTCCCCGGCGCCCGCGCCGATTTCATGGATTGGGTTGAACGCAACGAGCAATACCCCTTCCCGGCTGTATCGATCCGTGGCGAGAGGGCATAAACGTGGCGACCATCATGAAGAAAGTGGATGCAGTGATCGTCGGCTTCGGCTGGACTGGCGCGATCATGGCCAAGGAGCTGACGGAAGCGGGCCTCAACGTGGTAGCGCTGGAGCGCGGCCCGATGCAGGACACTTACCCGGACGGCAACTATCCCCAGGTCATCGACGAACTGACCTACAGCGTGCGCAAGAAACTCTTTCAGGACATCTCCAAGGAAACCGTGACCATTCGCCATAGCGTGAATGACGTGGCGATGCCCAACCGACAACTGGGCGCCTTCCTGCCCGGCAACGGCGTCGGCGGTGCCGGCCTGCACTGGTCCGGCGTGCACTTTCGGGTGGACCCGATCGAGTTGCGCATGCGCAGCCATTACGAAGAGCGCTACGGGAAAAATTTCATTCCCAAGGACATGACCATCCAGGATTTCGGCGTCAGCTATGAAGAGCTGGAGCCATTTTTCGACTATGCCGAGAAAGTCTTCGGCACCTCCGGGCAAGCCTGGACGGTGAAGGGCCAGTTGGTAGGCGAAGGCAAGGGCGGCAACCCTTATGCGCCGGATCGCTCCAATCACTTCCCGCTGGAATCGCAGAAGAACACCGTCTCCGCACAGTTGTTCCAGAAGGCTGCTACGGCCGTAGGGTACAAACCCTACAACCTGCCTTCCGCGAATACTTCCGGGCCGTACACCAACCCTTACGGTGCGCAGATGGGGCCGTGCAACTTTTGCGGCTTCTGCAGCGGTTATGTCTGCTACATGTATTCCAAGGCTTCGCCGAACGTGAACATCCTGCCGGCATTGCGCCAGGAGCCCAAGTTCGAACTGCGGCCCAATTCCCACGTGCTGAAGGTCAACCTCGACAGCACCAAGCGCAAGGCGACCGGCGTGACGTATGTCGACGCCCAAGGTCGGGAATGTGAGCAGCCGGCGGATCTGGTGATTCTCGGTTCCTTCCAGTTCAACAACGTGCGCCTGATGCTGCTGTCGGGCATTGGCAAACCCTACGACCCGATCTCCGGCGAGGGCGTGGTGGGCCGGAACTTCGCCTACCAGAACATGGCCACCATCAAGGCGTTCTTCGACAAGGACGTGCACACCAACAACTTCATCGGCGCTGGCGGCAATGGCGTGGCGATCGATGACTTCAACGCCGACAACTTCGACCACGGGCCTCACGGCTTTGTGGGCGGCTCGCCTATGTGGGTCAACCAGGCGGGCAGCCGGCCGATTGCCGGCACTTCCAACCCGCCGGGCACGCCGGCCTGGGGCAGCGCGTGGAAGCGCGCCACGGCTGATTACTACACCCACCAGGTGTCGATGGATGCCCACGGCGCCCATCAATCCTACCGTGGCAACTACCTCGACCTGGACCCGGTTTACCGCGATGCCTACGGCATGCCGCTGCTGCGCATGACCTTCGACTGGCAGGAAAACGACATCAAGATGAACCGCTTCATGGTCGACAAAATGAGCAAGGTTGCCGAAGCGATGAACCCCAAGGCGATCGCCTTGCTGGGCAAAAAAGTGGGCGAGCACTTCAACACCGCGGCCTACCAGACCACCCACCTCAACGGTGGCGCAATCATGGGCACCGACCCGAAAACCAGTGCCTTGAACCGCTACTTGCAGTGCTGGGACGTACACAACGTGTTTGTCCCGGGCGCTTCCGCGTTCCCACAAGGCCTGGGCTACAACCCTACGGGCCTGGTGGCGGCGTTGACCTACTGGTCGGCGCGGGCGATTCGCGAGCAGTACCTGAAAAACCCCGGCCCACTGGTTCAGGCATAAGGAGCGATGACCATGAAAGCATTTGTGATTGCCTCCTTCGCCTTGATCAGCAGCTGCTCGGTCAGTGCGGCGGAAACCGACCTGGTCAAACAGGGCGAATACCTGGCGCGAGCCGGTGACTGCGTGGCCTGCCACACCGCCAAGGGCGGCAAGCCGTTCGCCGGCGGCCTGCCGATGGAAACCCCGATCGGCACCCTTTACTCCACCAACATCACCCCGGATAAAACCGGCCTGGGCGACTACAGCTTCGAAGACTTCGACCAGGCCGTGCGCCATGGCGTCGCCAAGAACGGTAGTACGCTTTACCCGGCGATGCCCTACCCGTCTTACGCGCGCGTCAGCGAAAGCGATATGCAGGCGCTGTACGCGTACTTCATGAAGGGCGTGGAGCCGGTGGCGCAGGTGAACAAGGACAGCGACATTCCCTGGCCGTTGAGCATGCGCTGGCCGTTGACTGGGTGGCGCTGGATGTTCGCGCCCAAGGTTGAGGACTATCAGGCTCAGGCGGGCGCAGACCCCGTGATCACCCGTGGCGCGTATCTGGTAGAAGGCCTTGGCCACTGCGGCGCCTGCCACACGCCACGGGCGCTGACCATGCAGGAAAAATCCCTGAGTGCGTCGGACGGCAGCGCTTTCTTGTCCGGCAGTGCACCGCTGGAAGGTTGGATTGCCAAAAGCCTGCGGGGCGACCACAAGGACGGCCTGGGTAGCTGGAGCGAAGACCAACTGGTGCAATTCCTCAAGACCGGTCGCAGTGATCGCGCCGCGGTGTTTGGCGGCATGAGCGACGTTGTGGTCCACAGCATGCAGTACATGTCGCAAGATGACCTGACGGCTATCGCCCGCTACCTCAAGAGCCTGCCGGCGGTGGATCCCAAGGATCAGCCGCACCAGTACGACAAGCAGGTCGCCGACGCGCTGTGGAAAGGCGATGACAGCAAGGCCGGGGCATCGGTGTATATCGACAACTGCGCGGCGTGCCACCGTACCGACGGCCATGGCTACACCCGGGTATTCCCGGCGCTGGCGGGCAATCCGGTGCTGCAGACGGCAGATGCCACGTCGTTGATCAATATTGTATTGAACGGCGGTACGTTGCCGGCGACCCACACCGCGCCCTCGACCTTCACCATGCCGGCGTTTGCCTGGCGTCTGTCGGATCAGGAAGTGGCGGATGTCGTCAGTTTCGTGCGCGGCAGTTGGGGTAACAAAGGCGAGCCGGTGAAAGCCAGTGACGTGGCGAACCTGCGCAAAAATGATATGCAGACCACCTCCGGCGATGACCTTGGCCAGGTGACCTCCAAGCATTGATTGGAGGTTGACCGCCCAACGGCACTGGTCAGAAACCCTGCGCCTCTATACTGTACAAAAAAACAGTATAGAGGCGCTTTCATGTCTACTCCTCTGCCGCCTCGCGGGCGCGGCACGGCCACCAACCTGCACAACCGTTTTGCGCCCACCGTCAGCGTGGCGGAAGACGACGGCTGGTATCAGGAAGTGCCACAGACCCAGGGCACCGAAGTCCGTATCGAAACCGCGAAAACCATCATCACCCGCAACAGCTCGCCGGATATCCCGTTTGATCGGGCGATCAATCCGTATCGCGGCTGCGAGCATGGCTGTATCTACTGCTATGCGCGGCCCAGCCATGCGTATTGGGACCTGTCGCCGGGGCTGGATTTCGAAACCAAGCTGATCGCCAAGACCAACGCCGCCGACGTACTGGAGCAGCAACTGTCGAAGCCGGGCTATACCTGCGCGCCGATCAACCTGGGCTCCAATACCGACCCGTACCAGCCTATCGAACGCGAGTACAAGATCACCCGCCAAACCCTCGAAGTGCTGCTGCGCTATCGGCACCCGGTGACGATCATCACCAAGGGCTCGCTGATCCTGCGGGACCTCGACCTGCTGACCGAGCTGGCGCAGCAGCGGCTGGTGGCGGTGATGATCAGCCTCACGAGCCTGGACGACGAGCTCAAGCGCATCCTGGAACCGCGTACGGCTGCGCCCAAGGCGCGGCTGAGGGCGATTCGGGTGATGCGTGAGGCGGGAATCCCGGTCGGCGTGTTGTGTTCACCGATGATTCCGATGATCAACGACAGCGAGCTGGAAAGTTTGCTGACCGAGGCGCATGCCGCTGGCGCACAAAGTGCGGCGTACATGATGCTGCGCCTGCCCCTGGAGGTTGCGCCGCTATTTGAAGAATGGCTGGCGGCCCACTACCCGCAGCGCGCGGCCCATGTGATGAGCCTGGTGCGGCAGGTGCGCGGTGGTGAGGTCTATGACAGTCGCTTCGGGGTACGCATGCGTGGCGAAGGGCCGTTTGCCGATCTGTTGGCGCAACGTTTCGCCAAGGCGATCAAACGATTGGGGCTCAATCGCCGGGAAGGGTTTAATCTGGATTGCACCGCGTTTTGTCCGCCTGGCAGGCAGATGGCATTATTGTAAACTGCTGGGTAAAGCGCACGGCCTTGTAGGAATAGTCGCGTTTTGACATCACTGAAAGCCCCGATCTAGAGCGGTTCATTCAGTTTGAGTTAAGTTTCGGCGGGTACCTTGTTCATCGAGTGACTAATGAGTCGGCGCTTCGGTTTGGGCGCCAACCACACTGGAAAACGCCCCTGCTCCAACCAAGAGGATGAATCATGAGTGACAAGGATAAACAGCCGTTGGCTGCGTCGGCTTCAGCCCCTCACGAGGCGGAGTCCGCCGATGCAGCGCTGCAGCACATCGTTGAAGGCTTTTTGCATTTCCATAACGAGATCTTTCCGCAGCAGGAAGAACTCTTCAAAAAACTCGCCACGGCCCAGAGCCCACGAGCGATGTTCATTACCTGCGCAGATTCGCGCATCGTTCCCGAACTGATCACCCAAAGCTCCCCCGGGGATTTGTTTGTGACCCGTAACGTCGGCAACGTCGTGCCGCCTTATGGGCAGATGAACGGCGGTGTTTCCACGGCCATCGAGTACGCGGTACTGGCTCTTGGCGTGCAGCACATCATCATTTGTGGCCACTCCGACTGCGGCGCCATGCGCGCAGTGCTCAACCCTCAAAGCCTGGAAAAAATGCCCACGGTAAAGGCTTGGCTGCGCCACGCCGAGGTCGCCAAGACCATGGTCCAGGACAACTGTGACTGCGCCAACGAACACGAAAGCATGCACGTGTTGACCGAAGAAAACGTGATCGCCCAGTTGCAGCACCTGCGCACTCACCCGTCGGTGGCCTCGCGCATGGCCAATGGGCATCTGTTTATCCATGGCTGGGTCTACGACATCGAGACCAGCGAGATCAGGGCCTACGATGCGGATCAGGCGGCGTTCCTGCCGTTGAACGGTACTCAGCCGATCCCGTCCGCGACGCCTAAAGCGCGCTTCTAAAACAATCCCCTGTCGGGTAACGCGATGGCTGCCATTCGAGCAGCCAGGCGTTGCTACGCCCGGCAAATGCCTCGGGAGAGTCATCATGCGTGCTGCTCAATTAAAAGCTGTGCTGCCACGGGAGCTGCTGGCCTCCGTGGTTGTGTTTCTGGTCGCCCTGCCGCTGTGCATGGGGATCGCAATCGCGTCCGGAATGCCTCCGGCCAAGGGCTTGATCACCGGGATCATCGGCGGCCTGGTGGTCGGTTGGCTGGCGGGGTCGCCGCTGCAAGTCAGTGGCCCGGCCGCCGGCCTGGCAGTATTGGTGTTCGAACTGGTGCGCCAGCATGGCATGGCCATGCTCGGGCCGATCCTGTTGCTGGCGGGCTTCCTGCAGTTGGTGGCCGGGCGTTTGCGCCTGGGCTGCTGGTTTCGCGTGACGGCGCCTGCGGTGGTCTACGGGATGCTGGCGGGGATCGGGGTGCTGATTGTCCTGTCGCAGGTCCATGTGATGCTCGACGGTGTGCCGAAACCGTCGGGGCTGGATAACCTCGCCGGCTTTCCCGCCGCTTTGATTCAGGCGATTCCTACCCTCGGCGGCGGCCTCGGTTGGCAGGCCGGTTTGCTAGGGCTGTCGACGATTCTGGTGATGTGGCTGTGGGACAAGTTCCGTCCGCAAAAACTGCGCTTTGTGCCCGGCGCCTTGCTCGGCGTGGGATTGGCGACGGTCACCAGCCTGGTGCTGGCGTTGCAGGTCAAGCGTGTGGAAGTGCCGGAAAACCTGGCGGACGCCATCGACTGGCTGCGGCCCAGCGACCTGTTGAACCTGGCGGATCCCAACCTGTTGATCGCCGCGTTCGCGGTCGCCTTTATCGCCAGCGCTGAAACGCTGCTTTCGGCAGCAGCCGTTGATCGTATGCACAGTGGCCAGCGTTCCGATTTCGACAAGGAATTGTCGGCACAAGGTGTGGGCAACATGCTGTGTGGCCTTGTCGGCGCCCTGCCGATGACTGGCGTGATCGTGCGCAGCTCGGCCAACGTCCAGGCCGGCGCAACCACGCGCTTGTCGGCGATGTTCCACGGGTTGTGGCTGCTGGCGTTCGTGCTGTTGCTGTCCAGTGTGCTGCAAAGCATTCCGGTGGCGAGCCTGGCGGGTGTCCTGGTGTACACCGGGATCAAGCTGGTGGACATGAAGGCGTTTCGTGGCCTGGCGCGTTACGGGCGGATGCCGATGTTTACCTACGCAGCGACGGCCCTGGCGATCATCTTTACCGACTTGTTGACAGGTGTGTTGGTGGGCTTCGGGCTGACCCTGGTCAAGCTGGCGTTCAAGGCTTCACGCCTGAAAATCAGCCTGGTCGACCTGCCGCAGGATGGCGAGATGGAGTTGCGATTGACGGGGGCTGGGACCTTTCTCAAGGTGCCGGCATTGACCCAGGTGCTGTCGACGGTACCTGCCGGGACCACCTTGCATGTGCCACTCAATAACCTGAGTTACATCGACCACTCCTGCCTGGAATTGCTGGAAGAATGGGGTCGGGCCAACTCGGCCAAGGGCTCGAAGCTGATGATCGAGGCGCGGGGGTTGAAGCGCAGGTTGGAAGGACGGGTAAGAACGACGACCGGAATAGGCTCGGCTGCGTTGTGACCTTCTGTAGGAGCGAGCTTGCTCGCGAAAAACTTCAGCACGCCGCGTGCATTCAGAATGCCCGCGTTATCGTTGACGTCCTTCGCGAGCAAGCTCGCTCCTACAGTGAATCTGCGTCAGCGATAAAAATCAGGCCGGCTGATCCAGCTCCAACCCAACCCCCAACTGCCGTGACAGGCACGGCCAGCGCTTCCACGCCGCTTCCGTGTCCGGGCTCTTGAGCTTGTCGCGGTACGCTTCGACCGACTCCAGCGCAAAGCTTTCTTCGTTGAGCATCTCATCCACCGCGTGGTGCACCGCTTCATCCAGCTGATTGGCAAAGGTCTCGCCGATCAATTGGTGAGCAATCACGTTCGCCACCGTGGTATCCAGCGGAATCAACGGCTGGCCGAAGTGCTTGATATACAGATCGTTGACCTCTTCCACCAGGCGATGAGCCAGGTAGGCCTCGTCCAGCAAACCGTCCAGGCCTTCATGCCCGGCCAGGATCGCTGGCGGCTGCAGGAAGAAATGCTCGGCGATTTTCAGCACCGGTTTGATCTGGCTTTCAATACCGGCTTCACGGGCAACATCATTGGCCGCATCCAGCAAATCCGGGACCTGGTCAATGTAGGCGCTGACAAAGCGCGTCATCACGCCCTTGGCGTCAACGTCCGGCAGGGCAATCGCCGGGTGCAGGTGCGGTAACTGGACTTCCAGCTGCTGAGCAAGCTGGCCAGTGCTGGATTCGTGTTGATGGGCACGGGAAATCTGCTCGCGCAAAGCGGCGGTGTTCATGAAAGCTCCAGTGATGCAGGCGTAGGAAATAGGGAGAGGATAAGGTAGCTCGTTTATACGAGCGCCTAAGACACATTTGTCATAATTATTTCATGGTTATGCGCTGTCGTTATATCAAATCGCCATCGTTCGTCGGATAACGGGCTCCATCGGTCTTGTTGTGTGGTCTGTTTCCTCATTTTCGTTCATTTGCCCGATCACATTGCGGCGTGGCGGTCGCTGTCTATACTCGGTTTTGTACGCAATTAGCTGATGACGCCCGACTGCATTAGCAGGCAAGGCTTGGCGGTTGTAAGCAGTATGGAAGCCGCTCCCTTGGTCGCAGGTGCAAACCGGCGGGATAACAAGAACGATAAGGGGAACCCGCAATGACGCGACATCCACATGTTTGGATGGGCCTACTGTTGTGGTCAGTATTCAGCCAGGCGCAAGCCGCCTGGACAACGAATATGGCACCAGGGGCCACTGAAGTCAGTCACGCCGTGTTTGACCTGCACATGACCATTTTCTGGATTTGTGTGGCGATTGGCATCGTTGTGTTTGGCGCGATGTTCTGGTCGATGATTGTTCACCGGCGCTCAACGGGCCAAGTGGCGGCCAAGTTTCACGAGAGTACGACGGTGGAGATTCTATGGACCGTGGTGCCCTTGCTGATCCTGGTGGCGATGGCCATTCCGGCCACCAAGACGCTGATCAACATCTACGACAGTACGGAATCGGATATCGATATCCAGGTCACCGGCTACCAGTGGAAGTGGCATTACAAATACCTGGGCCAGGACGTCGAGTTCTTCAGCAACCTGGCTACGCCCGCCGAGCAGATCCATAACCAGGCCGTCAAAGGCGAACATTACCTGTTGGAAGTCGACCAGCCGCTGGTGCTGCCGGTGGGCGCCAAGGTGCGCTTCCTGGTGACCGCCGCCGACGTGATCCACTCCTGGTGGGTGCCCGCGTTTGCGGTCAAGCGTGATGCGATCCCAGGCTTCGTCAACGAGGCGTGGACCCGGGTCGAGAAGCCAGGCATCTATCGTGGCCAGTGCGCCGAGCTGTGCGGCAAAGACCATGGTTTCATGCCGATCGTAGTGGAGGTCAAGTCCAAGGCGGACTACGACACCTGGCTCGGCGAGCGTAAGGCAGAAGCCGCCAAGCTCAAGGAGTTGACCTCCAAGGAATGGACCCTGGATGAGCTGGTGGCCCGTGGCGACAAGGTTTACCACACCACTTGCGTGGCCTGTCACCAGGCTGAAGGCCAGGGCCTGCCGCCGATGTTCCCGGCGCTCAAAGGCTCGCCGATTGCCGTCGGGCCCAAGGAAGACCACCTGCACCGCGTGTACTTCGGCAAACCCGGCACCGCCATGGCGGCGTTCGGCAAGCAACTGTCGGAAGTCGATATCGCGGCGGTCGTGACCTACGAACGTAACGCCTGGGGCAACAACAAAGGCGACATGGTCACTCCTAAAGACGTGCTGGCTCTGAAACAGGCGCAAAGCAAATGACTTCCTTCATTGCGTATTCCCTGAACCGTCCCGCCCACTCGTTCGCAGGAGAAAGGCCATGAGCGCTGTGATCGATGACCATGGTCATGCCGGAGAGCACGCTCACGGCCCCGCCAAGGGCCTGATGCGTTGGGTGCTGACCACCAACCACAAAGACATCGGGACCATGTACCTGTGGTTCAGCTTTGCCATGTTCCTGCTTGGCGGCTCGTTCGCCATGGTGATCCGCGCCGAGCTGTTCCAACCGGGCTTGCAGATCGTGGAGCCGGCGTTCTTCAACCAGATGACCACCATGCACGGCCTGGTGATGGTGTTTGGTGCGGTGATGCCGGCGTTTGTCGGCCTGGCCAACTGGATGATCCCGTTGATGATCGGCGCGCCCGACATGGCCCTGCCGCGTATGAACAACTTCAGTTTCTGGCTGTTGCCGGCGGCTTTTCTGATGCTGGTGTCCACTCTGTTCATGCCCGGTGGCGGGCCGAACTTCGGCTGGACCTTCTACGCTCCGCTCTCTACCACCTACGCGCCGGAAAGCGTGACCTTCTTCATCTTCGCCATCCACCTGATGGGTATCAGCTCGATCATGGGCGCGATCAACGTCATCGCCACCATCCTCAACCTGCGTGCCCCTGGCATGACCCTGATGAAAATGCCGCTGTTCGTCTGGACCTGGCTGATCACCGCGTTCCTGCTGATCGCGGTGATGCCGGTGCTGGCAGGCTGCGTGACCATGATGCTGATGGACATCCACTTCGGCACCAGCTTCTTCAGTGCCGCCGGTGGTGGTGACCCGGTGTTGTTCCAGCATGTGTTCTGGTTCTTCGGGCACCCTGAGGTGTACATCATGATTCTGCCGGCCTTCGGTGCCGTCAGCTCGATCATCCCGACCTTCTCGCGCAAGCCGCTGTTCGGCTACACCTCGATGGTGTACGCCACGGCGAGCATCGCGTTCCTGTCGTTCATCGTGTGGGCGCACCACATGTTTGTGGTGGGCATCCCGCTGGTGGGCGAGTTGTTCTTCATGTACGCCACGCTGCTGATCGCGGTACCCACGGGTGTGAAGGTGTTCAACTGGGTCAGCACCATGTGGCAAGGCTCGCTGACCTTCGAGACGCCGATGCTGTTCGCGGTGGCCTTCGTGATTTTGTTCACCATCGGCGGCTTTTCCGGGCTGATGCTGGCCATCGCTCCGGCGGACTTCCAGTACCACGACACCTACTTCGTGGTAGCGCACTTCCATTACGTACTGGTGCCCGGCGCGATCTTCGGGATCTTCGCCTCGGCCTACTACTGGCTGCCGAAATGGACCGGCCACATGTACGACGAAACCCTGGGCAAGCTGCACTTCTGGCTCTCGTTCGTCGGGATGAACATGGCGTTCTTCCCGATGCACTTCGTAGGACTTGCCGGCATGCCGCGTCGGGTGCCGGACTACAACCTGCAGTTCGCCGATTTCAACATGGTCTCCTCCATTGGTGCCTTTACCTTTGGTGCGACGCAGATCTTCTTCCTGTTCATCGTCATCAAGTGCATTCGTGGCGGTAAGCCTGCACCGGCCAAGCCGTGGGATGGCGCAGAAGGGCTGGAGTGGAGCATCCCTTCGCCTGCGCCGTACCACACCTTCACCACGCCGCCGGAGGTCAAATGAACACCCTGACGGGAGACGACCATGCTTGAGTCCGTGCCTATCAAGCGCCTGGTCACGCGGCTGCTGATCCTGGTGGTGGCGATGTTCGCCTTCGGCTTTGCCCTGGTGCCGATCTACGACGTGATGTGCAGGGCGTTCGGCATCAATGGCAAGACTGCCGGGCAGTACGAAGGCGAGCAGGTGGTGGACCCGACGCGCCAGGTGCGGGTGCAGTTCCTGTCCACCAATGCCATCGACATGGTCTGGGAGTTCCACTCCAAGGCCGATGAGGTGGTGGTCAATCCCGGCGCGGTTACCGAGATGCTGTTCGTGGCCTACAACCCCACTGACAAGCCGATGACCGCCCAGGCGGTGCCAAGCATTTCGCCCGCCGAGGCGGCGATGTACTTCCACAAGACCGAGTGTTTTTGCTTCACCCAGCAAGTGCTACAGCCAGGTCAGCGCATAGAAATGCCGGTGCGCTTCATTGTCGACCGCGACATGCCGAAGGATGTGAAGCATTTGACCCTGGCGTACACGCTGTTCGATATCACCGCGCGCCAACCGCCCGTGGCTGTCCATACCGGCGGCTAGGCGTTGCTTGCGGGCTCGATTAGGAGAACGAATACATGTCGACTCATGATACGTACTACGTACCAGCGCAAAGCAAATGGCCAATAATTGCCACGTTGGGCATGCTGATTACGGTGGTCGGGCTGGCTATCTGGTTTAACGATTTGAAGGCCGCACGTCCGGAATCCCACGGCCCGCTGATCTTTTTCGTCGGCGGACTGCTGCTGGCCTACATGATGTTTGGCTGGTTCGGCGCGGTGATCAAGGAAAGCCGCGCCGGTTTGTACAGTTCACAGATGGATCGCTCCTTTCGCTGGGGCATGACCTGGTTCATCTTCTCCGAAGTGATGTTCTTCATCGCGTTCTTCGGTGCACTGTTTTATGTGCGGCACATGTCGGCGCCTTGGCTGGCGGGCGAAGGCTCAAAAGGCGTTGCCCACATGTTGTGGCCGAACTTCGAATTCGCCTGGCCGCTGCTGAACAATCCTGACCCGAAACTGTTCCCTGCGCCCAAGGGCACCATCAGCCCCTGGGGCTTGCCGCTGATCAACACGATCTTGCTGGTCAGTTCCAGCGTGACCATCACCATCGCCCACCACGCCTTGCGCAAAGGCCATCGCGGCGCGCTGAAGATCTGGCTGGCGATCACCGTGTTGCTGGGTTGGGCGTTCCTCGGGTTCCAGGCCGAGGAATACATCCACGCTTATAAAGAGTTGGGCCTGACCCTCGGTTCCGGCGTGTACGGCGCGACCTTCTTCATGCTCACGGGCTTTCACGGCGCCCACGTGACCATCGGCACCATCATTTTGTTTGTGATGCTGATGCGCATCCTGAAGGGGCATTTCAATGACGAACACCAGTTCGGTTTCGAGGCGGCGAGTTGGTATTGGCACTTTGTGGACGTGGTGTGGATCGGGTTGTTTTTCTTCGTTTACGTGCTTTGAGGTCGTTCACCAAGGCGCATGAGACACCAGCTGGCCGCTGAAGAAACCCCAGGTGATCAAACCCAGGGTGATCACGGCCAGCACCACACGCACGGTCAAGGCAGTGACGAGGCGATTGGAGTTGCCCTCGTCCTTGACCAGGAAGAACAAGCCACTGAACAGGCTCACGACGGTAGCAATCAGCATCAGGGCAATGGCTGCTTTGAGCATGGTGGGCTCCGGGGCTCTTTTTTGGAGGGGGCGAGCAATGAGATTCAGTATAGCCAGCGCAGCACCGACCTCTGCGGCAATGCCATGAAACCCTTTCGCCCCGGTATTGCGCCGACGCTGGTGGTGCTTGTGCTACTGCCGCTGATGGTGTTTCTCGGCTTCTGGCAGCTGTCTCGCGGCCAGGAAAAACAGGCGCTGCTGGAAACCTACGCCGAGCGCCGCGCTGCCGAGCCCATGAGCAGTACGCAATTACAGGCCACCGAAGATCCGGCCTTCCGCCGCGTGCATTTGCGCGGGCAATTCGATGCCGAGCACAGCGTGCTGCTGGATAACCGCTTTCGTGACGGCAAGGTCGGTGTGGAGGTGCTGCAACCGTTCCACGATCAGGCCAGCGGGCAGTGGCTGTTGCTCAATCGAGGCTGGCTGCCTTGGCCGGACCGGCGCACGCCACCGGTTTTCACCACCCCCGAACAACCGCTGAATCTCGACGCCTGGGTCTATGTGGCCCCGGGCGAGACCTTCCAGCTGCATGCCGATCCAGCGGGCGCACAGTGGCCGCGGTTGCTGACTGCCCTGCATCCCGAAGCGCTTTGGACAGAGTTGGGCCGCAGCGGATTCGCCTATGAAGTCAGGGCCGAAGCGGGACCGGCAACCTTTGAAACCAATTGGCCTGTGGTCGCCATGGGCCCGGAAAAACACCTGGGCTACGCCGTGCAATGGTTCGCCATGGCGCTGGCGCTGTTCGGTCTTTACCTCTACCTCGGATGGCACAACACAAAGGAGAAGCGCCATGGGAGCGGTCATGAATCCACCCAACATGTCTGACGCGCCGGCAGCGCCCAACCGTCGCAAGGGCCGCTGGCAACTGATCCTGATCCTGCTGATGGTGATCGGCCCGATGGTGCTCGCCACCTTCATGTACAAGTTGCAGTTCTGGGTGCCGGACAACCGCAGCTACCACGGCGAGATGATCGGCAACGGCCAGACTCGCGCCGACATTGGCGTGCAGGCCGACGAAGATCGCTGGCAACTGCTGGTGACTGCGCCCACTGCCTGCGCCGCCGACTGCCAGCAACTGGTTTACCTGGCTCGCCAGCTGCAAATCGGCCTGGGTCGCGATGCCTCTCGTGCCAGCCACGCCCTGGCCAGCGCGCAGCCGGTGAGCAGTGCGTATGACGCCAAGCTCAAGGCCGAATACCCGCAACTGCAACGTTATCCCCTGGACCTGTCGACCTTCAACAAAGACGCCGCCGCCCAAGGCAGCGGCGATGCCCAGCTGTGGATCGTCGACCCCCACGGCAACCTGGTGCTGCGCTACGACGCCCGGGTCAAAGGCAAGGACCTGCTCAACGACCTGCGCCTGCTGTTGAAACTGTCGAACATCGGATAAGGACACCGTCATGGCCAAACCTGGATTTCGCCTCGCGCTGTTTGCCACCCTGCTGGCCCTGATCGTGGTGCTGCTGGGTGCTTATACTCGGCTGACCCACGCAGGCCTCGGTTGCCCGGATTGGCCGGGTTGTTATGGCTTTATCAGCGTGCCTAAAAGCGAAGCCCAGCTGGCCCATGCCGAACTGCATTACCCGGACACGCCGGTCGAGGCAGACAAAGGCTGGAACGAGATGACCCACCGTTATTTCGCCGGCGCCCTCGGGCTGCTGATCGTGCTGCTGGCGGCGCGTGCCTGGACCCATCGGCGTCATCCGGGGCAGCCATTGAAGTTGCCGTTGTTCCTGCTGGCGGTGGTGTTTGCCCAGGCGGCGTTTGGCATGTGGACGGTGACGCTGAAGCTCTGGCCGCAAGTGGTTACCGGGCATTTATTGGGCGGGTTTGCGACGTTGAGCCTGCTGTTCCTTCTGACGCTGCGATTGTCCGGCGTGCTGCCGGCGCTGATCGTGCCCAGGCGTTTGCAGTATTGGGCGACGGCCGGGCTGGTGCTGGTGATCGGCCAGATTGCCTTGGGCGGATGGGTCAGCTCCAACTACGCGGCCGTGGCCTGTATCGACCTGCCGACCTGTCACGGGCAGTGGTGGCCGGCGGCGGATTTTGCCAATGGTTTTCACCTTACCCAGCATATCGGACCCAATTACCTCGGTGGGCAACTGGACAGTGATGCGCGCACGGCGATTCACCTGACCCATCGGATTGGCGCGCTGCTGGTCACCGTCGTACTGCTGGGCCTGGCCTGGCAACTCAAGGTGGTCGGCATGACCCGCTTGGCTGGCCTGTTGCTGATCGCCCTGGCGGCGCAAATCTGCCTGGGCTTGAGTAACGTGTATTTTCACCTGCCGCTGCCGGTTGCCGTTGCGCATAACGCCGGCGGCGCGGCGTTGCTGCTGACGCTGGTGCTGGTCAATTACCACGCCCGCACCAGCCTGGTCCGGGTGCGGCATCAGTTGCCGTTCGGCTGGCGCTTCAGCCCGCGTAAACACGTGTCGGGCCTCATGACCCTAAAAGGAGAGATGCCATGGCGACCTTGATCGGCGAGCGTCATAGCCAGGCGATCTGGCGTGACTATCTTGAGCTGACCAAGCCAAAAGTGGTGGTGCTGATGCTCATCACCTCGCTGGTGGGTATGTTCCTCGCCACCCGCGCCGGGGTGCCTTGGCCGGTGCTGATTTTCGGCAATCTGGGCATCGCCCTGTGTGCCGGTGGCGCGGCGGCGGTGAACCATGTGGTGGATCGGCGCATCGATGCGCTGATGGCGCGCACCCATAAACGTCCGCTGGCGCAAGGGCGCGTATCGCCTGTGGCGGCGCTTGTTTTCGCGATGGTGCTGGCGGTGGCCGGGCTGGCGTTGTTGCTGGCGTTTACCAATCCGCTGGCTGCCTGGCTGACCCTGGCTTCGCTGTTGGGCTACGCCGTGATCTACACCGGTTTCCTCAAGCGTGCGACGCCGCAGAACATCGTGATCGGCGGCCTGGCCGGTGCCGCACCGCCGTTGCTGGGTTGGGTTGCCGTCACGGGCCACGTCAGCGCCGAACCATTGCTGCTGGTGCTGATCATCTTCGCCTGGACTCCGCCGCACTTCTGGGCCCTGGCGATTCACCGCAAGGAGGAATACGCCAAGGCCGACATCCCGATGCTGCCGGTGACCCATGGCGAGCACTACACCAAGGTGCATATCCTGCTCTACACCTTCGCCCTGCTGGCGGTCAGTCTGATGCCGTATGTCATCCACATGAGCGGCGTGCTGTACCTGGTGTGCGCACTGGTTCTGGGCGGGCGCTTTCTGCAATGGGCCTGGGTGCTGTACCGTGGCAGTCGGCCGCACGCGGCGATCAACACCTTCAAGTACTCTATCTGGTACTTGTTCGCGCTGTTTATCGCCCTGCTCGTAGACCATTACCTATTGTTGAACCTATGACTCGAACTCAAAAAACTGTCTTCATTCTGGTGGCCATTGTCGCGTTGATCATGGGCCTGACCGTCAACAAAGTACTGAGCGGCAAAGGCCAGGGCGACCCGACTGCCTTGATCGATGCAGGCATCATCCTGCTGCCGCAAAGCCGCCAGTTGCCGCCGGTGACCATGACCAACCAGGACGGCCAGCCGGTGGTGGTCAATGAGTTGAAAGGCAAGTGGAGCGTGCTGTTCTTCGGCTACACCTTCTGCCCGGACATCTGCCCGACCACCCTCGCCCAACTGCGCCAGATCAAGAGCGAGCTGCCTAAAGACGTTGTGGATAAGTTGCAGGTGATCCTGGTCAGCGTTGACCCGAACCGCGATACGCCGGCGCAGCTCAAGCAGTACCTGGGCTACTTCGATCCACAGTTCGAGGGCCTGACCGGCGCGAATGTGGACGATGTGCAGAAAGTGTCCAATGCGGTAAGCATTCCGTTTATTCCGGCGGACACCAGCAAGCCCAACTACACCGTCGACCACAGCGGCAATCTGGCGCTGATCGGACCGGATGGCACCCAGCGCGGATTTATCCGTGCGCCGTTGAACAACCAGAAGTTGGTGGCGCAGTTTCCGGGGTTGTTGCAGCGTAAATAAGCCTGCCGGCAATTTCCTGAGCGACACAAATCAA
>NZ_JAXCIS010000223.1:0-384 GCF_034044025.1 Pseudomonas sp. SED1 | reverse complement strand
TACCTCACTGAGGTGTACTACGTCCTCACCAAGCCGAATGAATTACCCCAGAAGTCTCTGCGCCGGAAAGTGCAAGTGGCAGGGACCGAATTGGTCATCGAGCAAACGCAAGTGCACTTGAATGGCTTTTCGCTGAAAGTGCCTGATTGGCCAAGAACAGGGGAGGACTCTGTAAACAACACAAGAACACGGACTGCCAGCGGTGGAGCACCGCCTTATCAATATTCATCAAGCGACAGTTTTGTTGCTTCTGTCGATTCTGTTACGGGGAAAGTAACGGGCAATAGAAATGGATCGGCTGTTATCAGGGTGACTGACAGTATGGAGGCTGAACTATCGTATTCCGTAGAGGTGACCAATGTTTGGCGTTTAAATATCAATGAA
>NZ_JAXCIS010000222.1:0-26365 GCF_034044025.1 Pseudomonas sp. SED1 | reverse complement strand
GATCGAGTTACTGGCCGGCATTGATGCTGATTTTTTCAACCGCACCTTGCTCCAGATCCCACTTCTTCAAAATCTTGCCGTACGTCCCATCGTCAATCATGCCCTGCAAAGCCTCACTGATGGCCGTGACCAACTCGGTATTGCTCTTCTCAATCCCCAACCCCGTGAACTGCTTGGAAATCGCCAGGCCCACCGGCTTGTACTTACCCTTGTCCAGCGCCATCAGGTAAGGAATGGTTTCACTGCCCTGCATCGCGGCATCCAGACGGTTCTGCTGCAACTGCGCCCGGGCATCCGCCGAGCCCTCGGTGCCAATCACCACGATGGCTGGCTTACCGGCCTTTTCGCAGTTTTCCTTGCTCCACGCGGCAATTTCCGACGGCCAGGTCGTACGTCGGCTGGTGCCGACTTTTTTACCGCACAGGTCAGTCAATTCCTTGAGCTCTTCACGCTTGGCCAGGGTGTACAACTGCGGCCCGCTGGTGAAGTAGTCGATAAAGGTCACCGACTTCTGACGCTCGGCGGTGTCGCTCATGCCCGACAGCACAATGTCCACGCGCTTGGTGGTCAGGCCGCTGAGCATCTGTTCGAAGCCGGTTTCCTGCCACTTGATTTTCACCCCCAAACGTTCGGCCAGGGCGTTGCCCAGGTCAAAGTCCAGGCCGGTGAGTTTGTTGGTGGCGGTGTCCTTGAAATCCATCGGCGGGTAGTTCGGCACGATGGCCGCGCTGATCTCACCCTTGTCCTTGATCGCTGCCGGCAATGCCGCCAAAACCGAAGTGGAGGCCATCAGGCCTACGAGCAAACTTGGAAGAAACAGATTTTTCATGGGGGCGTTCTCGTTAGTTTTTTAATTAAGTGCGAACGGCAGAAATAAAGCTTTGGGTACGCGGGTTTTGTGGGCTTATTAGAATTTCTTCAGGGCTGCCGGCTTCCACAATCTGGCCGGCATCCATAAACACCATGCGGTTGGACACTTCGCGGGCGAAGCCCAATTCATGGGTGACCACAATCATGGTCATGCCGGTGGTGGCCAAATCGCGCATCACCGACAGCACTTCTCCTACCAGCTCCGGGTCGAGGGCTGACGTGGGTTCGTCAAACAACATCAGCTTGGGCCGCATCGCCAACGCACGGGCAATTGCCACACGCTGTTGCTGGCCGCCGGACAATTCCACCGGGTAGGCATTGCGCTTGTCTGCCAGGCCAACCCGGGCCAGCAACTCCAGCGCGTCCTCGGTGGCTTCCTTGGGTGAACGCTTGAGCACCTGGCACGGGCCTTCGATGATGTTCTGCAACACGGTCATGTGCGGGAACAGGTTGAAGCGCTGAAACACCATGCCGGTGGCCAAGCGCTGGCGGGCGATCTGTGATTCATTCAACTCATGCAGCTTGTTGCCGACGACCCGATAGCCCACCAGTTCGCCGTCGACCCACAGGCCGCCCTTGTCGATTTTTTCCAGCTGATTGACGCAGCGCAGCAGGGTACTTTTGCCGGAACCGGATGGGCCGATAATGCACAGCACTTCGCCTTGCTCGACTTCCAGGTTGATGTCCTGCAGCGCGTGAAACTGGTCGTAATACTTGTTCAGGTTCACGGCCTTGACGATGCTTCTCATGGGCAAATCTCCTCAGTCAGGGCTTACGAACGCTTGCCGGCGCCGCGGGCAAAACGACGCTCGAGGCGGCTCTGACCGAATGAAAGAACAGTCACCACCGCCAGGTACCAGATGCCGGCAACAATCAGCAGCTCCATGACCCGGGCGTTGGCGTAGTAGATGTTTTGCGCGTTGTGCAGCAGCTCCGAGTACTGGATCACACTCGCCAGGCTGGTCATTTTCACCATGCTGATGAACTCGTTGCCTACAGGCGGAATGATCACCCGCATCGCCTGGGGCAGAATCACCCTACGCAGCGCCTGAAGGCTCGGCATGCCGATCGACTTGGCGGCTTCGTACTGGCCGGTGTCCACCGACAACAGGCCGGCGCGCACCACTTCGGCGGTGTAGGCGCCCTGGTTGATGCTCAGGCCGAGGAGGGCGGCCACGAACGGCGTCATCAGGTCTACGGTGTCGATGCTGAACAGGCCGGGAATCGCGATCACCGGGAAAATCAGCGCCAGGTTGAACCACAACAGCAGTTGCAGAATCAGCGGCGTGCCCCGGAACAGCCAGGTGTAGGTGATGGCCACGTAACGCAGGATCGGGTTGGCCGACATGCGCATGATCGCCGTGATCACCCCGATCACCACCCCTAGCGCCATGGCCAGGATCGACATGATGATGGTGTTCACCAGGCCCCAGATAATCGCCTCGGACGTGAGGAACTGACCGATGTAGGACCATTCGATTTGACCGTTGGCGAATGCCCGCAACAAGGCGGCCAGGGCGACCACAATTAGCGTGGCGAACACCATGCGACCGTAATAGCGACGGGGCACATGCTCGTACTTCGTGATGTCGAACTGGTTCTCGGTCTGCTGGCGCTCCGCTTGCAAGCGCTCTGCCGGGGTTTGTTTCATGGTGACTCTCCAAAACAACTGAATACACTGATCGTTCCCACGCGGAGCGTGGGAACGATCTTTAACCCTGTAGGAGCGAGCTTGCTCGCGATGGTCGTGAACGATAACGCTGGAAACCTGACACCCAGCGGCGCTCTTGAGTTTTTCGCGAGCAAGCTCGCTCCTACAAGTGAAGCCGTCTCAAATCCGAAAACCGGTGTAACTCTGTGTCCACTCTTGCTGCACAGCCAACGCAGTCTTCAACCGCCCAATCTGCTCCCGTACCCGCTCCGGCGCCGTACCACCCCAACCACTGCGCGCCGCAATCGCTGCTTCCAGGGTCAGGCACTCACGTACTTCCGGCGTCAGCCGCGTATCCACCTCCGCCAACAACGCCGGCGAGGCTTCCCACAATTCAATCTCATGCTTCTCACAGGCCTGCACCAACGCGCCGGTAATCTCGTGGGCCTCCTTGAACGGCACACCGCGAGTGGCCAACCAATCCGCCACCTCAGTCGCCAGGGTGAAACCCATCGGCGCCTGACGCCGCAGCTCTTCCACCTGCACCTTCATCGTCGCGACCATCCCGGCCATCGCCGGCAGCACCAGCAGCAAGGTATCCACGCTGTCCAACACGCTGTGTTTGTCTTCACTCAAATCGCGGTTGTACGACAGCGGTAACGACTTGAGCGTCGACATCAACCCGGTCAAGTTGCCAATCAATCGCCCGGCTTTACCCCGCGCCAGTTCGGCAATGTCCGGGTTCTTCTTCTGCGGCATGATCGAGCTACCGGTGGCGTAGGCATCGTCCAACTGCACCCAGCGAAACTGCCGCGACGACCACAGGCAAAACTCCTCCGACAGCCGCGAAATATTCACCCCGAGCATGCCCGCCACAAACAGAAATTCCGCCACATGGTCACGACTGGCTACAGCGTCGATGGAGTTTTCGCACGGCCCGGTGTAACCCATCTCCTTGGCCGAATGCTCCGGCTGGCGAGCAATTGCCGAGCCCGCCATCGCCGCAGCACCCAATGGCGACAACGCCGTACGCGCATCCCAATCCACCAGGCGCTGCACATCCCGCAGCATCGATTGCGCATGCGCCAGCAAGTGATGGGCGAACACAATCGGCTGCGCCTGCTGCAAATGGGTGAAGCCCGGGCAGATGCTCTCGATATGCTGTTCGGCCTGGCCCACCAGCGCCTGCTGCAACCCCAACACCTCGGTAGTAATGGTGCGCGCGTGATCTCGCAGAAACAGGCGCAGATCGTTGGCCGTCTGGTCATTGCGCGAACGCCCGGCGCGCAACTTTCCGCCCAGGGCCCCCAAACGCTCGGTCAACACCCGCTCGATGAAGGTGTGCACATCCTCGTCATCCAGCGTCGGGTGCAGGCGGCCAGCGGCAAAGTCCTCACCAATCCGGTCCAGTGCTTCCAGGGTGCGCAAGGTTTCCGACTCATCCAGCAACCCGGCCCGCTGCAACTCACGGGCATGGGCCCGGGAGCCGGCCAGGTCGTAGGGTGTCAGGCGAAAATAGCGCTCGGGGCAACGGGACAGCGCCGCCAAAGCAGCAGACGGGCCGGACTTGAAACGAGCACCCCAGAGGCGGTCGGTGGGCTGAGACATGGTGTTCCTCACGCTTGTTTTTAGAAGTGACAAGCCCGATGGACGTGGCTTGGCCTTATGGATTCGGAGGGCAGTAGCAAAAACGAAAAGTCCTGATCGAAGTGTCAGGTTTTTATGGGCGTTAAATCAGCCGGTAAAAGCCGTTCAACCCGCTATATTCAAGGTTGCCAAGGGCGGTTAAGTATGTTCATTATTGCCGCCCGGCGATGTTCATGGAGTAGGTCAAAGCCTGTTGAAGATGGCACTTGAGGTCAACACGTATTATGGAAACCCCACTTTCCACTTCTGGAAACATACCGCCAAAACCCGGCACAAGACCTGCGCTGCAACTCAGCGGACTGGACTTCAAATTGCTGCGGGTGTTCAAGGCTGTGGTCGAAGCGGGCGGCTTCAGCGCGGCGCAGAATGAGCTGAATGTGGGCCTGGCGGCAATCAGCAAGCAGATTTCCGACCTCGAAATTCGCATCGGCATGCGCCTGTGTACGCGAGGGCGGGAAGGGTTTGGCCTGACCGAAGAAGGCAAATTAGTCTATCAAGCGTCCATTGAATTATTTGCCTCGGTAGACAGCTTCAGAGACAAGCTTAGTTCGGCACAGAACGAACTGATCGGCGACCTTAGTGTGGGCGTTATTGATAACACCGTCTCTGACGTTAATTCGCCGCTGATTAAAGCGCTGGGAAAATTACATACAGAATCGCCAAAAATAAGATTACGCCTACATGCCTCGCAACTGGACGAAGTTGAACGGGGCGTGGTGGAAGGGCGGCTGATTGTCGGCATCGTCCCGGTGTACCAGCGGCGGGAAGAATTCGATTATTTCCCGCTATACGAAGAAAAGTCCCATGCGTACTGCGCGGTCGGGCATCCGCTGTTTGAAGCGAGGGACATCAACGCAGATGTCTTGCGCCAGCACGAAGTGGTCAACCATCGTTACGCGATCCACAGCGACAAGGCCAACTTCGTCAGCTACGACAGCCAGTCCGCCTCGGCCTCACAGGTAGAAGCCGTCGCCATCCTCATCCTCACCGGCCGCTTCCTGGGCTTCCTCCCGGAACACTACGCCGCGCCGCTGGTGAGAGAAGGGCGCCTGCGCGTGTTATGCCCGGAGCAGATCCACCTGAGCACGCCGTTCAACCTGATCCTGCGCCACAACGCCCCACGCAGCCCGCTGGTCAAAGCCTTCGCAACGGCACTAGGCGTGGATCTCAAAGCGCCAATCTAACGAACTCAACCAACCCTAAGGATGTACAGAGATAACCTGTGGGAGCTGTCGAGCCCCAGCGAGGCTGCGATGGGATCACCTCGGTCTACCCGCAGACCCCATCCACCCGCATCACCGCTGCAACCTGGCCCGCTTCTTCTTCGCATGAAAATGCCGAAAATGCGCATCCTGCGCCGCCGCCAACAACTCCCGATCCCCGCGCGTATCGCCCCAGGCCCTGAGCCGATACTCCCCCAGATCCCCATAAACCGCCTCAAGCCGAAGCACCTTATTCTCACACCGGCAATTATTCCCCGTGAGCTTCCCAGTCAACACCCCGTCAACCACCTCAAGCTCCGTACCAATCAACCTGATCCCAAGCCGATTCGCAAAAGGCTGCAACACCAACGCCGGCGACGCCGAACACAGCGTCACCACCGCCCCGGACTTCAACTCATCGGCCACCGATTGCAGCCCGGTTGGGCGCATCAGCTTGTTCCAATAGGCCTGGCAATACGCTTCAGCTTTCTGCTGAACCCACGCCTTATCCACGCCGGTCATAAAGGTGCGGATCAACTGCGCCTTGAGCTCATCGCGGCTAATCACGCGCAACACAAACTGCGCGCCAGGCACCGCCAGCTTCACCATCCTGCGCACGAACTCACCTTTACCAAAGGCGAACTTCAGGAACGGCACGAAACTGTCGTGGTGGGTCAGGGTGCCGTCGAAGTCAAAGACGGAGAGTACTTTGGCATCCAAGGGGCCGGATTCGAGCATGTCTGGGTTCACGGGCGGGTCTCGGTCCTATCTAGTAATTTTGGTAATGCATGAGCTGTGACCGCAGAATTCTACTCCTCTCTCAATCTTTTGATTTTCGAGTAAAGCCCTTTGGTGAATTCACCACGGTCATTTGAGCGGTGACAACGCTGATGGCAATTGGGGCACAAGGCTACAGCATTGGTAACGCGATCCGAACCCTTCTGGGCAAGGTGCTTGACGTGATGTACTTCAAGAAATGGCTCGCCATCATCACCTGTGAACGGTGCCGGCTTATCGCAACCCTCGCAAATACCACTTGCTAGCCGTCGAGCCTGCTTTCGTACATGGAGCGCGCGCGCAAATGAAATGCTGACAGTAAATAGTTGCCGTGGATTAAGAATGCCCTGCGGCTCTATTTGAAGTAAGGGCTTCGAGACAGTAGGGGGGCTTCTAGGTAGCGGTTTATCTGCCGTAGCGATATCGATCTCTGGATAGAGGCCTATTTTCGAAACCAATACTTTGCGAATACGCTCATTCACTCTGGCTCCGACATTTTTTGCAGGCCTGTATCCAGTGATACACCGCAGGCCTATTAGCTCGATTACGGCTGATATGTTTTGCATGCGGTACTCGACAGACGAAGCGCTACGCAGCCTCAGTGGCCCCTCGCGTAGCAGTCGATTTTCGACCGATTTGTTGAAGGCTTTTCCGTTCTGTTCAAGCGCCCACATTCTCAAATAAGCGTCGACTGAGGCTTCAAGCTCGTCGTCACTCCAGCCAGTCTTAGCTTTTTTCGTATCCATACAGCCGCCGAAGGTAGAAAACCCTCGGACGATACTGAGTGGCCACTAGCACGTCCACGAAATTTCCTACGCGACTGTAGGATTCGGCACTCTGTAAATACAAAAAAGCCCTGAACAAGTCAGGGCTTTTTGATTGGCTCAGGAATCAATCCCAGCTCAACGCCCCACCAGTCTGATACTCGATCACACGAGTCTCAAAGAAATTCTTCTCTTTCTTCAAGTCCATGATTTCACTCATCCACGGGAACGGGTTAGTCGTCCCTGGATATTCTTCCTTCAACCCAATCTGCGACAGACGACGATTCGCGATGAACTTGAGGTAGTCCTCCATCATCGCCGCATTCATCCCCAACACCCCACGTGGCATGGTGTCACGCGCGTATTCAATCTCCAACTGAGTCCCTTGCAGGATCATCTGAGTCGCTTCTTCCTTCATTTCAGCATCCCACAGATGCGGGTTTTCGATTTTGATCTGGTTGATCACATCGATACCGAAGTTCAGGTGCATCGATTCATCCCGCAGGATGTATTGGAACTGCTCGGCCACGCCGGTCATTTTGTTGCGGCGGCCCATGGACAGGATCTGGGTGAAGCCGCAGTAGAAGAAGATGCCTTCCAGTACGCAGTAGTACGCGACCAGGTTGCGCAGCAGCTCTTTGTCGGTCTCAACGGTGCCGGTTTCGAACTTCGGATCGGAGATCGAACGGGTGTACTTCAAGCCCCAGGCAGCCTTTTTGGCGACCGATGGAATCTCGTGGTACATGTTGAAGATCTCGCCTTCATCCATGGCCAGCGATTCGATGCAGTACTGGTAGGCGTGGGTGTGGATCGCTTCTTCGAAGGCCTGGCGCAGGATGTACTGGCGGCACTCCGGGTTGGTGATCAGGCGGTACACGGCCAGTACCAGGTTGTTGGCAACCAGGGAGTCGGCGGTGGAGAAGAAGCCGAGGTTGCGCATTACGATGCGGCGCTCGTCGTCGGTCAGGCCTTCTGGGGTTTTCCACAGGGCGATGTCGGCGGTCATGTTGACCTCTTGCGGCATCCAGTGGTTGGCGCAGCCGTCGAGGTATTTTTGCCAGGCCCAGTCGTACTTGAACGGCACGAGTTGGTTGAGGTCGGCGCGGCAGTTGATCATGCGCTTTTCGTCAACGGCGACGCGGGCGGCGGAGCCTTCCAGCTCGGCGAGGCCTTCGGCGACGTCGAGTTTGTCGAGGGCGGCCTTGGCGCGCACGATGGCGGCGGAGTCATTGGCGGTGACGGCGCGGGCTTCGATGGCGGCGGCAGCGCCGGCGCCGTCGAGGCGGTCCATGTTGGCTTCGGTGGCGTGGCCGGCGTTGGCGCCTTTGGCAACTACTTCGCCGTCTTCTTCTTTGTCGAATTCGTCCCAGCTCAGCATGACGTGTCGTCTCCTGCGTGAGGGCTCTAAGGTGCCCGTGTGAAACCGGATGGTGGGGTGTTCACACGGCCCAAAGGCCGCGGTGGATCTTAAGGAATCGTTTGTTGCAGCTAACGCACGCATTAAACGGAATCAGGGTTACGGGTGTTCTGCTTGAGGCTTGAGGGGCGGAGCAATGCTTAACTGGCTCCAGCGGGGGCCTCAGGTCTGGCTCTTCGTCCCAGTGTAAAGGGATATTGCAGGCCCGATTTACCCGCGCATTATAGGGAAAAAATCGACTTTGTGTTGCGGCGGATGGTCTCGGTGAGCGGCCAAAATGGTGGTGTTTGCAGCCAAGGTCCGGGTTTACAAGGCTTTGCCTGGCTTGGATTTTTTTGACGGGCGGTAGGCGTTTGTTTCCATGGGCTGGATGGTGTTCACTCCAGCCCCAGTCCTTTGCGGCCGAGGGCGTTCAATTGCGGCGTCATAAAGCGGTCTTTCCAGTCCTTCTCGTAGTCCTCACGGGCGAAGTCATCCGGCGAAACCCCTTGCTCGAACGCCCTGAGCACATCCTTGGCGTACCGCAGGTTTTTCGGGCACATGGGCGCGGCGGGTACATACATCACGTTGCCCCAGCCCTGTTGGTTTTCGACGGGGGCGACGCTGTGGATCACGTCGCAGTGCCACCACACCGAATCGCCGGCCTGTACGTCCGGAATCGGGGTCATGCCCTGGACCAGCAGCGGGTGCCATTTCTCTGAAACTGGCAGCACCTTGCCCGGCGCAACGCCGCACAACTCATCTTCGGGGACATCGTCCAGCAGCGGGCGCAGCAGCATGTAGGCCATGGCCTTGGGGATCGGCAAGGTATGCAGCACGCCCTGGTCGGCCTGCATGTCGCACAGTGCGGTCCAGCCCTGGAAGGTACGGAAGGCCGAGCATTTCACCGTGTCCTTGTAGGCGTATTCATCGACTTCTGTGCGATTTGCAGCGTCCCAGGGGTCGTAGGACTTGAAGTCGTTGCGATAGATCTTGTCGAACACCTTGAGGTAGGCGGGGTGCAGCCAGCGTTCCAGCGCGCCCGAGTCGGTGTGCGGGCCAAGCCCTTTGGAAGTGGTGCCCGGTGGGCGGCGGCGGACGCGGTCGGGGTATAGCGCATTGATGTCTGGGTCGAACCATTGCCGGCCTTGGGAATTGTAGGTCCACAGGCGATTCAGGAACGACTGCGCGGCGCCCATGCGCTCGTGTTGGCGCAGTTGCATCTGGGCGTCGGACCAATAGATCGGGAATATCTCCGGGCGCGAGGCTTCGAGGTTGCCGAAGAAATTGTCGGCCGGGCCGCGATACACCTCGTCGAAATGGTTGTGGTCGAGGTAGTCCAGCAGGCTCTTGTCCCACCCCAGCACTTGTTCCCTGGGGAAGTGGTTGCGGATCACCAGGCAGCCCCTGCGCTTGATGAGTGCCCGTTGTGCTTCGGTGACCTGGCCGTTGGCGATGGTTTCAAAGTCAAGCTCGGGCCAGGCGGACTGCTGGGACTTGATCAAGGCGATTTCAGCCCCGATGAACTCGCTGACCTCGGCAAACAGCCCAGGCACATCGCCGATCTGCGCGCGCAGGGCCTTTTTCATCGCGACGATGCTGCGCTTGTAGTCGTCCGGCAGCTCGGCGCATTCGAATGCCTGGTAGTTGCTCATGAGGTGACCTGTCTTGTTGTTGTGCGTACAGGTATGGAATCACTCCGGCCCGCCTGGGCGGCAGCCTGATTTGGCGCGTTGAGCAATACGATTGTGGCGTTTGTTGTAAGGCGTATAGAAGAATCGGCTTATTGAAAGTGATGCCCGTGCTCAAGCCGAAACTGTGACGGCGTCATGCCCTTGTGCGCCTTGAACTGCCGATTGAACAACGCCTGGGAGGCATAGCCGACCTGTTCGGAAATCGCGCTGACCGCCAGGTTACCCTGCATCAATAAAGCACAGGCGTGTCCGATGCGTAGCCGGACGATGTAGTCCAGCGCCGTGCAGCGTGTGTGTTTGCGGAACATGCGATGGAAGGCTGAAACGCTGACGCAGGCCATTTGCGCCAGCTCGGGAATGCCTACAGGTTGCGCATAATGGCCGTGCAGGTAGTCCAGAACGCGGCGGATGCGAGCGTCTTCAACGATGTGAGGGGCCGCGTTTTCCGTTGCGATGCGCTGTGCGGCGATATCCCGGGACAATGTGTTGAGCACGGTGAGCAACGAGATCAAGCGCTGGGAAGCGTCTTGCTCGACCATGGCTTCGATCACCGGGCGCAGCGCCCGGGACGTAGCATCACTGAAACTCAACGCCTGTCGCGCAGCAGCCAATAGCGCTCGCGTCGACCCCATTTCCGGAAACAGCTTCACCAGCGAGTCCGCCCAGGCCTCGGAAAACCAGATGACCAGGGCAATGTGCGGTTTGGCGGGGTCGATCAGCTCGGCGGAAGACCAGCTATGGGGCACGTTCGGGCCCACCAGCACCAGGTCGCCATCATCGTAGAGCGCCACATCGTTGCTGATATAGCGGTGCCCGCGGCTGTTGAGGGTCAGGGTCAGTTCGTATTCGGGATGGTGATGCCATTCAAATGGAATCGCCTCCGGAAGACGCCTGTTCAGCAGGGTCCAGGAGGTGTTCGCTTCGGTAGGGATTTTTTCGAAACTGGCTCGCATGAATGCATCCTGCCTTGCAGGTGAGGTGGCGGCGCCACAATCGTAGCATTCGATTCAAGAGGGGAGGGCTCTTTGCCGCAAGAACGATTTCTTGCGGCGAATAAGATCTGGGTTAATGGCAACTAACGAAGTTATTACCCGTTAGAACAACCATTACCCATGACTTGATAGTTCAGGATATGACGCTGACCTTGTGAATCTTCATATTCCATTTTTACCGGTACAACTTTGCATACATCCGGGATGTTACTCATGGACAGTACTTTGGCAACGTCCAAGTGAGTGCTGTAGTTGTAATCTTCAACGATCGGAGTGCTCTGGCTGGCTACGTCAGTCGGGGCTTCGTCGGCCAGGGCGGCGGTGGCGCACAAGCTGCTAAGGGCCATAACTAATAACGCTTTCATTTGACTATTTACCTTTTGGTGGTCGAAAGGGGTCACGGGGCCCTTGTGAGGCCACGTGTGTAACTTGATTGGGAAGTTCGGATTAACGTTGCCTTCGTGGGGGCTGTTACGTTGTTAATCACAGTGCCTTGATGGCGAGGTTGATTTTAGGCGTGTAGGTTTAATTCATATACCCGTGCTTTTGATAAACACTATTGGTGGTTTTTGTAACAATCCCGAAATGAAGGTTTTTTCAGAAACCTGCAAAGCGCCACAGGCCGCGGGCCAGAGCGCCGCCGGCGGATAGTTGGGCAATTTGTAGGGGCTTGTTACTACCATCGTCGAATGGTTCTATAGGCCCGGCCCGGCTACAACAGGGCCATACAACAACAACTATGTCACCGAGGTAAGAAAGATGAGTGCGGCTTCTCTGTACCCCGTTCGCCCCGAAGTAGCAGCCAATACGCTGACCGATGAGGCGACCTACAAGGCCATGTACCAGCAGTCGGTGGTCAACCCCGACGGTTTCTGGCGCGAGCAAGCCAAGCGCCTTGACTGGATCAAGCCTTTCACCACGGTGAAGCAGACCTCCTTCGACGATCACCATGTCGACATCAAGTGGTTTGCCGACGGCACCCTCAACGTTTCCTACAACTGCCTGGACCGTCATCTCGCCGAGCGTGGCGACCAGCCGGCAATCATCTGGGAAGGCGACGACCCTGCCGAAAGCCGCACCATCACCTACCGTGAGCTGCATGAAGAAGTCTGCAAGTTCGCCAACGCCCTGCGCGGCCAGGATGTGCACCGCGGTGACGTGGTGACTATCTATATGCCGATGATTCCCGAAGCTGCGGTCGCCATGCTGGCCTGTGCCCGGATCGGTGCGATTCACTCGGTGGTGTTTGGCGGGTTCTCGCCAGAGGCTCTGGCCGGTCGGATCATCGACTGCAAATCCAAGGTGGTGATCACCGCCGACGAAGGCATTCGTGCCGGCAAGAAAATTTCCCTGAAGGCCAACGTCGACGACGCCCTGACCAACCCGGAAACCAGCAGCATTCAGAAAGTCATCGTGTGCAAGCGCACCGGCGGCAACATCAAGTGGAACCAGCATCGCGACATCTGGTACGAAGACCTGATGAAAGTGGCGGGCACCGTGTGCGCGCCGAAAGAGATGGGCGCCGAAGAAGCGCTGTTCATCCTTTACACCTCCGGCTCTACCGGCAAGCCGAAGGGCGTGCAGCACACCACCGGCGGCTACCTGTTGTACGCAGCCCTGACCCACGAGCGCGTGTTCGACTACCGCCCGGGCGAAATTTACTGGTGTACCGCCGACGTCGGCTGGGTCACCGGCCACACCTATATCGTTTATGGCCCACTGGCCAACGGCGCAACCACGCTGATGTTCGAAGGCGTGCCGAACTATCCGGACATCACCCGGGTGGCGAAGATCGTCGACAAGCACCAGGTCAATATCCTCTACACCGCACCGACCGCAATCCGCGCCATGATGGCTTCCGGCACCGCTGCCTGCGAAGGCGCCGATGGCAGCAGCTTGCGTCTGTTGGGTTCGGTGGGTGAGCCGATTAACCCGGAAGCGTGGGACTGGTACTACAAGAACGTCGGCCAATCCCGTTGCCCGATTGTGGACACCTGGTGGCAGACCGAGACCGGCGGCAACATGATGAGCCCGCTGCCGGGCGCCCATGCGCTCAAGCCGGGTTCGGCGGCACGCCCGTTCTTCGGCGTGGTGCCGGCGCTGGTGGATAACCTGGGCAACCTGATTGAAGGCGTGGCCGAGGGTAACCTGGTGATTCTGGATTCGTGGCCGGGCCAGGCACGTACGCTGTATGGCGACCATGACCGGTTTGTAGACACCTACTTCAAGACCTTCCGTGGCATGTACTTCACCGGTGACGGTGCGCGTCGTGACGAGGATGGCTACTACTGGATCACCGGTCGGGTGGACGACGTGTTGAACGTGTCCGGCCACCGCATGGGCACCGCCGAGATTGAAAGCGCCATGGTTGCCCACCCGAAAGTCGCCGAAGCGGCCGTGGTGGGTGTGCCCCACGACATCAAGGGCCAGGGCATCTACGTGTATGTCACGCTGAAAAACGGCGAAGAGCCGAATGAAGCGCTGCGCCTGGAGCTGAAAAACTGGGTGCGCAAAGAGATCGGGCCGATTGCTTCGCCGGATGTGATCCAGTGGGCCCCGGGCTTGCCGAAGACCCGTTCGGGGAAAATCATGCGCCGGATCCTGCGCAAGATTGCCACCGCTGAATACGACGGGTTGGGGGATATCTCCACCCTGGCGGACCCGGGTGTGGTGGCGCAGTTGATTGAGACGCACAAGATCATGAACGTCGCGTAAGGCGGGTTTGTGGGACGAAGCCCCATTCGGCGTAGGCCGGGTGGGGCTTTTTTGTGCGATCGGACAGGCGACCTATAACCCCCGTGGGAGCGGGCTTGCTCGCGAAGGTGGAGTGTCAGCCAGCACATCACCCACTGATACAGCGCCTTCGCGAGCAAGCCCGCTCCCACATTTTGATTGCATTCCAAGGCTGGCCATTCGTTGGGGCGACTTACACAAGGCCAATAAATATCGGTTTTGCTCGTAGGAAGTTTCTGAATGTTACCGAACCCGACAAATGTGTAACCCAATGTCCAAACATGAGGCAAAGTGCTACGTCCGTGCCCCGAAAACCCGCGTCTTAGACGCCCTGAAAAATTAGATCAAACGCTACACTTGCCGTGCTAGAAGGGTTTGCGAATAATAGGCCCGCAACTTGCAGCGTTAACAGGTTTAATATCTTTTGCCTCTGCATAAAATCCAGAGGCTGTCAATGTGCTGGAACCGCTTTCTCGGTGCTTCTGTAAATTGTTGTCGCATTGAGGAAATATCGGCTTCCGGCCTGTCGTTAGAATGCCGATCACTCGCTCGTCGTCGCCGATGTGGAACTGGCGCAGGACGCAGCACCGCTATTCGGTTTCACTCATTCGCATCGTGGGCCCTGGCTCATACTGCTGTTTTGCCCTATACCGATGGAGTCCCAAGATGAAGAAACTCGTGCTGTTGGGCGCCCTGGCGCTGTCCGTGCTGTCCATGCAGGCTTTCGCCGAAGGCAAGCCACTGAAGATTGGTATTGAAGCGGCTTACCCTCCGTTTGCCTCCAAGGCACCGGACGGCAGCATCGTCGGTTTTGACTACGACATCGGCAACGCCCTGTGCGAACAGATGCAGGTCAAGTGCACGTGGGTTGAGCAGGAATTCGACGGCCTGATCCCGGCGCTGAAAGTGCGCAAGATCGACGCCATCCTGTCCTCGATGTCCATCACTGAAGACCGCAAGAAGTCCGTGGACTTCACCAACCGCTACTACCTGACCCCAGCTCGCCTGGTGTTGAAGGAAGGCACTGCCGTCAGCGACAGCCTGGATGAACTGAAAGGCAAGAAAATCGGCGTGCAGCGCGGTTCGATCCACGACCGTTTTGCCAAGGAAGTGCTGGCTCCCAAAGGCGCCACCATTGTTCCTTACAGCTCGCAGAACGAAATCTACCTGGACGTAGAAGCCGGTCGCCTTGATGGCACCGTGGCCGACGCCACCCTGTTGCAGGAAGGCTTCCTCGACACGCCAGCCGGTAAAGGCTACGCGTTCACCGGCCCGGCCTTCACCGACGCCAAGTACTTCGGCGACGGCATCGGCATCGCGGTACGTAAAGGCGACAAGGAAAACCTGGACCGCATCAACGCTGCAATCGCCGCGATCCGTGCCAACGGCAAGTACAAGGCAATCCAGGACAAGTACTTCAACTTCGACATTTACGGCCCAGAAGCCAAGTAAACCGTCGCAGCTGTCTGTCCAGAATGGCGCAAGCAACAGGGTCTCTGAAGTTTGCGCCATTTTTTCATCCCCCTTTTCGAGGACCTGAATCATGTTGAAAGGCTACGGGGCTGTCATCCTCGATGGCGCATGGTTGACGCTTCAGCTCGCCTTGTCGTCCATGGCCTTGGCCATTGTTCTGGGTCTGATCGGGGTCGCGTTGCGCCTCTCGCCGGTGCGCTGGTTGGCCTGGCTGGGCGATCTGTACTCCACGGTGATCCGCGGGATCCCCGACCTGGTGCTGATCCTGCTGATTTTCTACGGCGGTCAGGACCTGCTTAACCGCGTCGCGCCTCTGCTGGGCTACGACGACTATATTGACTTGAACCCCTTGGCCGCCGGTATCGGCACCCTGGGTTTCATCTTTGGCGCCTACCTTTCGGAAACCTTCCGTGGCGCCTTCATGGCCATTCCCAAGGGCCAGGCCGAAGCCGGCCTGGCTTATGGCATGAGCCCGTTCCAGGTGTTTTTCCGTGTGATGGTGCCGCAGATGATTCGGCTGGCGATCCCCGGGTTTACCAACAACTGGCTGGTACTGACCAAGGCCACCGCACTGATTTCCGTGGTGGGCCTGCAAGACATGATGTTCAAGGCCAAGCAGGCGGCAGACGCCACCCGCGAACCTTTTACCTTCTTCCTCGCAGTGGCGGCGATGTACCTGGTGATCACCAGCGTGTCGTTGCTGGCCCTGCGTCATCTTGAGAAGCGCTACTCGGTAGGCGTAAAGGCGGCTGATCTATGATCTTCGACTACAACGTCATCTGGGAGTCCATGCCGCTGTACCTCGGCGGCTTGCTGACCACCCTGAAACTGCTGGCCATTTCGCTGTTCTTCGGTTTGCTCGCGGCCTTGCCCCTGGGCCTGATGCGCGTGTCCAAGCAGCCGATTGTCAACGGCGTTGCCTGGCTCTACACCTACGTGATTCGCGGCACGCCGATGCTGGTGCAGCTGTTTTTGATCTACTACGGCCTGGCCCAGTTCGAAGCGGTGCGTGAAAGCTTCCTGTGGCCGCTGCTGTCCAGCGCGACCTTCTGTGCGTGCCTGGCGTTTGCCGTAAACACCAGCGCCTACACCGCCGAAATCATCGCCGGCAGCCTCAAGGCCACGCCCCATGGCGAGATCGAAGCGGCCAAGGCCATGGGCATGTCGCGCTACAAGTTGTATCGCCGGATCCTGCTGCCATCGGCCCTGCGCCGGGCGCTGCCGCAATACAGCAACGAAGTGATCATGATGCTCCAGACTACGAGCCTGGCTTCCATCGTCACCCTGATCGACATCACCGGTGCCGCGCGCACGGTGAACGCCCAGTACTACTTGCCGTTCGAAGCCTATATCACTGCGGGTGCGTTCTACCTGTGCCTGACCTTCATCCTGGTGCGCCTGTTCAAGTTGGCCGAAGGCCGCTGGCTGAGCTACCTGGCTCCACGGAAGCATTGATATGGAACGTATCGATCACCTGTTGCCCTGGGGGCACCTGGGCTGCGAACGCCAGCTGACGGTGTTTCGTTTCGGCAGCGGCGAGCGCAAGGCTTATATCCAGGCCAGCCTGCACGCCGATGAATTGCCCGGCATGCGGGCCGCCTGGGAGCTGAAAAAGCGCCTGGCCGAACTGGAGCAGCAAGGCGCCCTCAATGGCGTGATCGAGCTGGTTCCCGTTGCCAATCCGATGGGCCTGGGGCAACTGCTGCAAGGCAGTCACCAGGGCCGTTTCGAGATCGGCAGCGGCAAGAATTTCAACCGCGACTTCGTTGAGTTGAGCGGGCCGGTTACCGAGTTGCTCAAAGACAAACTGGGCGATGATCCCCATGCCAACGTGCGCATGATTCGCCAGGCCATGACCGATGCGCTCAACGCCTTGCCGGCGCCGAGCAGCCAGTTGCAAGGCATGCAGCGGGTCTTGCTGAGCCATGCCTGCACCGCCGACGTCGTCCTCGATCTGCATTGCGATGCCGAGGCCGCGCTGCACATGTACGCGCTGCCGCAACACTGGCCGCAGTGGCGTTCGCTGTCGGCGCACCTGAATGTGAAGGTCGGTCTGCTGGCGGAAGATTCCGGCGGCAGCTCGTTTGACGAAGCCTGTTCGCTGCCGTGGTTGCGTCTGTCCCGGGCATTCCCCGAGTCGCAGATTCCCCTGGCGTGCCTGGCGACGACATTGGAGTTGGGCGGCCAGGCTGATACTGGCCGTGATGAGGCGATTTTCCACGCCGAAGGCATTCTGGCGTTCCTTGCCGAGCAAGGCCTGATCCGTGGTGAATGGCCCGCGCCGCAATACGAAGCCTGCGAAGGCCTGCCCTTCGAAGGCACCGAGTTGCTGTTCGCGCCCCACGCCGGTGTGATCAGCTACCTGCGTAAAGCCGGGGATGTGGTGGAAGCCGGCGACCCGATATTTGAAGTGATCGATCCCTTGTCCGACCGCGTGAGCATTGTTTGCGCGGGCACGTCTGGGGTGTTGTTTGCCGTTGAACGGCTACGTTATGCCCAAGCGGGTTTCTGGCTGGCCAAGGTGGCGGGGCGCGAAGCGCTGCGGCACGGGCGCTTGCTCAACGACTGACCAACTGTTTTTGTGAGAACCGACCGCATGTACAAACTTGAAGTCCAAGACCTGCATAAACGCTATGGCAGTCATGAAGTGCTCAAAGGTGTGTCCCTGGCCGCCGCGGCCGGTGATGTGATCAGCATCATCGGGTCCAGTGGTTCGGGCAAAAGTACCTTTTTGCGCTGCATCAACCTGCTGGAGCAACCCCATGCCGGCAAGATTCTGCTCAATAACGAAGAGCTGAAACTGGTGGCCAACAAAGACGGCGCCATGAAGGCCGCGGACCCGAAACAGCTGCAACGCATGCGTTCGCGACTGTCGATGGTGTTCCAGCACTTCAACCTGTGGTCCCACATGACCGCGCTGGAAAACGTCATGGAAGCGCCGGTGCACGTCTTGGGCATGTCGAAAAAAGACGCCCGGGAAAAGGCCGAGCACTACCTGGCTAAAGTGGGTGTGGGCCATCGTAAGGATGCGTTCCCTGGCCACATGTCCGGCGGTGAACAGCAGCGCGTGGCGATTGCCCGGGCCCTGGCGATGGAGCCTGAGGTGATGCTGTTCGACGAACCCACCTCGGCCCTCGACCCGGAGCTGGTGGGCGAAGTGCTTAAGGTGATGCAGGACCTGGCCCAGGAAGGCCGGACCATGGTGGTGGTGACCCACGAAATGGGCTTTGCCCGTGAAGTCTCCAACCAGTTGGTATTCCTGCACAAAGGCATCGTTGAAGAACGTGGCAACCCGCGCGAAGTGCTGGTTAACCCACAGTCCGAGCGTTTGCAGCAGTTTCTTTCCGGCAGCTTGAAGTAACTGATACCGCTGCACCCTGTAGGAGCGAGCTTGCTCGCGAAAAACTCGAGAGCGCCGCTGGGTGTCAGGTTACCAGCGTTATCGTTAACGACCTTCGCGAGCAAGCTTGCTCCTACAGCAAAGCGGATCTACATCGTTTTTGAGACTTGTGTTCACTTCCGGGCTAGCATTGCCCATGCCTTTTTATTTGTTTTTCGCTTCGGATAGCACTCCATGACTGCCCATCGAATAGGTTTCCTGATTTGGCCCAGCACTAAAGCACTGACGCTTGCGCTGGCTGAGGAGGCCTTGCGCGTTGCTCAGCGGGTGCATCCGGACGTGGTGTACGAACTCTCGTTCCTGCAGGCCGAACCGCCGGTGGAGGGGGCCTGGCAACTGCCGGGTGAACCCTGGGCCGGCAAGCTGGAAGGCTTTCAAAAGTTGTTCCTGCTGGCGGATGAACCACCGACCGTTATCGCCTCCCAGCTCAGCACCGCCCTCAAGCAACTGGTGCGCGCCGGGTGTGTGATTGGCGGTCTGTCGGCCGGCGTGTATCCGCTGGCCCAACTCGGTTTGCTCGACGGCTATCGCGCCGCCGTGCACTGGCGCTGGCAGGACGATTTTGCCGAGCGTTTCCCCAAGGTCATCGCCACCAGCCATCTGTTCGACTGGGACCGTGACCGCCTGACCGCCTGCGGCGGCATGTCGGTACTCGACCTGCTGCTGGCGGTGCTGGCCCGTGACCACGGTGCCGAACTGGCCGGTGCCGTCTCGGAAGAACTGGTGGTGGAGCGCATCCGCGAAGGCGGCGAGCGTCAGCGCATCCCGCTGCAAAACCGCCTGGGCTCCAGCCATCCAAAGCTGACCCAGGCGGTGTTGCTGATGGAAGCCAACATCGAAGAGCCGCTGACCACCGACGAAATCGCCCAGCATGTGTGCGTGTCCCGACGACAGCTCGAGCGGATCTTCAAGCAATACCTCAATCGCGTCCCCAGCCAGTACTACCTGGAACTGCGCCTGAACAAGGCCCGCCAGATGCTCATGCAAACCAGCAAGTCGATCATCCAGATCGGCCTGTCCTGCGGCTTCTCCTCGGGGCCGCACTTCTCCAGCGCCTACCGCAACTTCTTCGGCGCCACCCCGCGTGAAGATCGCAACCAGCGGCGCAGCAGCAGCCCGTTCGAGTTGTCGTCGGTGCCGTCCGAGCGCGGCTAGGTGTCATTCCTCGAGTGAAACGTCCATGCGGTGGCGCCGTGCGTAACGGCTCAGGGTGGCGAGGCTCGCCCTGGACAGTGGGTTGCCCCCCCACAGGATCGCGTTGAAGTTATCGATGGGTACTTCGAGGATGCTGTTATCGATATGCCGGATCGCGTTGTCCCTGAGGTCGGCGGCCACAATTTTCCTCAGTGAAAACAGTCCCTGCGGCACTCGGCTGATGCCGGTCGATTGCAAATCCAGGACCGCCAGTTGTTGCATGTTTTCCAGGCTCGGAGTGAAGCCCAGCAGATTGTCGCTCAAGTCCAGATAGGTCAGTTGATGCAGGTCTGCTAATGCGTTGGCGGTCTCAATGCTCAGTTGGATATCGCAACGAGGCAGGATCAGTTCGTTCAGCCGAGGCAGCCGGAAGGCTTGTGCAGGGATGTTCTGCAAACGATAGCCATGGATGGAAAGGCTTCTGAGCTTGGGGAAACGGTCCAGAAAGTTGCCGAGGCCGGTGGTGGCCTGTTCCCCGTGCAGCGACAGCAGTGTCACATGGTCGAAGTTGGCGGTGACCGTGGGAAGGTCACCTATAAGCGTCGCACCGTAGTTCAGTTCGTGGGTGATGGTGAGGCCGTCGTCGGCGTCGTCCGTTGCAGTTTCGCGGCGCCAGCACGCTTCCATCAGCTCCTTGAACGCTTGGCGTTTGACTTGCTCATGGGCGCGCACCATGGGAATCAGTTCCATGTTCAGCGTCGGGTGGTGGGTGGGGACGTTGATTTGCCACTCTTGCAGATCCGCTTTCAGTTTTTCGTACTCGCTGCCCAAGCGCACCAGTGCCACTCGACCGGCTTCCAGATTGCCGGGCATGCCGAAGATATACAGATTGCATTCATGAGTGCTGAACGTGGGGTACAGCGCTTTAAGACGGTCGATATCGGCCCGGGGTGCGGTAGTTTCCCAGCGTTCCCCGGTGCGCTGGAAATGGCCTTTGATACGGTCAATGAGTGGGTCGGGGAAGGGGTTGCTTTCCAGGTCTATTCCGTCACTGATCGTATCCGGCAGTTCAAACAGCGCGTCGGGCAGCTCCGTGATGCGGTTGTTATTGAGGATCGCGCTCTCAAGCTCGGGGCGTGTGAGCAGGCCGGCCGGGACCTGGTCAATTTGGGTGGAGGACAGGTCCAGGTACCTGAGGTTGGGCATCGCTTCGACACTGGGTGTTCTGCCCAGCGGGTTGTTGAACATGTCGAGGGATTCCAGGCGCGACATCGATGACAACCTGGCCAGGCTCTGCTCAGTCAATTGGATGTCGCAGCTGTCGAGCACCAACTCGGTGAGATTGGGCATGGTTTCCAGGCCTTCGGGAAAAGCGCCCAGTGGCATGCTGCGCAATTCCAGGGTGTGCAGATTGCGAAAGCGTTGAATAAACCTTAGGGCTCCCGAGGTATTTTCAGTGCCCATCAGGCCGAGTGTCGAGACGTGGTCGAAATTGGCCGTCAGGGTGGGCAGTTCGCCCAAGATCGGTTCCTCGTACACCAGGCTATAGCCGAGATGTTCGTCATTGTTGTTCAGGGTCGATTCGGTTTCCCGGCGCCAGCAGCGCCTGATTTGATCGGCGAGTTGTATGCGTTTTTCTCCTTCGTAGGCGTATTCGGCAGCGCCGAGGCGGGCTTGAGTTACGGGGTCAGTCGTGGGGATTTCGGCGCGCCAAATCTCCAGGTCCTGGAACAATCGAGCATATTCGAGTTGCAATAGCTGCAACTGGGGCAACGCGCCGCCGGGGAGGCCATTCAGGCGTTGGATCAGTGCGCGATTTTGCGCAGGGGTGTGGCCAGGGTACAGCGCTTCTGCGCGCTGGATGAGCGACAACGGTGCGCCTGGTGTCGGCATGGGGCCGGGCGGGAGGGCATAGCCGTCCATGCCTCCGGGCAATCTCGGGGTTTTACCGGCAGCGGGTGGCCGCACGGGCTGGCGTTCGAGAATGGGGCGCAGCCGGTTGCGGGGCAATGGCGTTGCGGCAATCGCCTGGCGCAGTTGCGGTCCTTGGCGAATATGAAGGTTCAATACAGTGCGCTCGCTGTCGGGCAGCGCCTGTAGCACCGCATTGTAAAAGTCGGTCTTGCCTTGCAGATGCAGGCCCTCGTCGTCATAGACCTGGTATGCACCTTCTTCGTGTACCAGCACTTTGCGTTCTGCTGCGGCTGCCTGGCCGATGCTGTCGCGCAAGGTGCCCTCAAGCGTATGTTCACGTACTTCCAGGCGTACGGTGCCGGACCAGCCAGGCAGTTCCGGCAACGAGTGCAGGGCCAGGATGTGGGTGTCCAGGTTGGCGGGGGCTTTCAGGTACAAACCTTCATAAGCGCGGTTCAAGCGGGTTTCCTGGCGTGCCCAATTGGCCAACTGGTCCAGGCGCTTGGGGACTTTTCCGCTGCCCAGTTCTGCCCGCTCGAGGTCGCTGGCTTGCTCCAGTACTACGTCGGCAGCCGAGGCTGGAAGCCCGGGTCGACTGTCCATCAGTTGTTGCGCTGCCCCATGCACGGGTTGGTTCGCGCTTTTGTAGCGGGACTCGAACAGCTTGGATTTTTGCCTCTCGGCGGCCTGCGCGATTTTGTTCCTCAGCGCGCGTGTACGCACATCAATCCCGCGGGCTGGCAGGCCGAATTCTTCACTCAGCAGGGTTTTGATTTCGGACTCATCGAGTCCCAAAAGAACGGTTTTAAGCAGGTCGCCGCTGTTGAGTTGCACCTGGTTGATCCGCACCCGCGCAACGCCGTCGCGGGATGCGTACTGCCAAAGCGTCTGGCCGGTGCCATCCACTACCTGCAGGGCCTTGGTCTCAGGCCAGGTGCCGTTGTCACAGAGTAGTTGCAACTGAGTCAGGGGCGAGGCCTGGCGATAAACCGCAGGATCATCGCTGCTCATTTGCTCGATAAAGGTCGAAATGTCTTGCTCGATCTTGAAGCGCTTGAGGGTGTCCTCCAGCAGCAAGGGCATCGGTTCACGCTGGACATGCATCTGGCGAAGCACGTTTTCGGGGGTGTTGCTCACGCTGCGAATCTGCTCCAGCTCCTGGGCGCTGAAGGTTTTCGCACGATGCCCCAACCGGCGCAGCAGGGTGGCCCTGTCCCAATACAGCGGTTGATCCAGCTCGGTTTGCCAGGCACCCGTGCCGTTGTGCCAGGTTTTGGGTTGATAGGCGTCGGGACGTTCCGGGTGCGCAAGCAAGAAGCCATCACGGTCGGGTGTTTTATTCAGCACGTAGGGGGTGTCGTCCAGGCTGATCACTGCCTGGTCCAGGTGTTGATGGATGCCTTGTGCGTTGGGGGTAGAACCTTCTGGTAAGGCGACTTTACGTGCATAGGGAGCGAGGTCAGGTTTCCAGTACAGGGTGTTGCCGTTGGGGACCTTGACCGGTTTGAAGCTATCGATAAAGGCGACCGTGCGTTGCGGCAGCAGTGCGCGAAACTCGCCCGCAGCAATCGCCCCGCCAGCGCCGAAGGTGCCCAACTGCACCAAGGCTTCGACCGTGCCCATCAGGTGCTCGAAAGCTTCGGTGGTTTGGCCCTCGGCCCAGTCGACGATGCCTTCGAAGGTTTCATCCAGCAGTTGATAGGCCATGTAGGCCAGCATGATTTCGCCCAGCACCGGCACGAACGGGGCAATCACCAGCGCGGCGATGTTGAGCAGCGACGTGGCAATTTGCTGGAATGAATCCCACAGGGCCCAGCGTGCTTTCTGGTCGACCTTGGCGGTGGAAACGGCGATGACTTGGGCGTCGTTGAGGATCTTGTTGAGCTTTTGCTGGTAGCGGTGGGTCAGCCAATCGCCGGGGATCGCCGGCGCGCCCAGTTGCAGGTTGGGGCGTTCCCTTGGGGTTTCGCGCCAGGTGGGTTGCGGGTCGGTGGGGTTGTGTGGGTGCCAGGTGATCTGCCCCAGGCGGTTGTTGAGGTTGGAGAAGAAAAAGCCACGGTCCTGGTGGGCGACGAACCGGCTGAAGAAGTGTTGATAGTTACTGTCGCGCAGTTGCCGGGTCAGTTCAGCGGTGAAAGCGGCGGTCGAGGTGTATTGCTTGATGGGGTGTTCCGGATCGTCCGGGACATAGGCCACCACGGGTACTGCGCCGTGCTCGCGCTCCAGGTCCGGGGCGAACAGCACGATCCCGGTCAGCCGGGCCGACATCATGTGCAGGTCATGGCAACGCACGGGCTTGCCCGAGATACGTGCTGGTCGACCATCCAGTAAACCTTGCAGCGCCTGGTACATGTCGTCCTCCAGGTCGCCGTTCATGTTTGCCAGTTGCAGCGCGACCTCCAGCGCCGCACGCTCGCTGGCCTTGACCTCGTGTTGCAGAACCGTTGCCACCAGGCGATTGGTAATGCCCAGGTTCTCTTCCAGATAGGTTTTGTACTGCGCACCGATATCCAGGGTTCTGCACAGTTGAGTGAACGCCGGGATCGACAGCTCGCGCTTGATCTCGGGCAAGGGCTGGAAATGGCCACGTGCATCGGGTTGGGTGGTGAATTCGCTGGCTGCTTCGAATGCATCAGGCTGGGTCTCGTCGGCCTCGAAGTTGTGCAGCGCGGCGTCCAGCAACGAGACAGTCCAGGTGCGCGCGGCGCCGCTCTTTACGGTAAACCAGGGAATGGTCGCTGGGATGTACAGGCGCAAAAACGTGGTGCGCACGTCCAGTGTCAGTCCGAACCGGGTTTTCAATGCATCGGCCAGCAAAGGGGCGGCGAAGGCCTGGGCGTCTTGCAGCTGCTCGAGGCGCTGGTCTACCCGGTTTTGTGCGGTCCAGTGGCTGGCGTTGCGCAGGCGCAATTGGCGGTGCTGCTCGCGGGTCGCGGTTTTGTGCCACGCCAATGCGCGAGGCGAGGTGCGTTTGAGCTGGGTGCGTCGCTCGGCTGAAGCGCCGGTCAGCCAGTCGGGTACGGCTTTGGCCAGCGGTTGATAATGACTGTCGGGGTGTTGTGCGAGGTGTTGCTCGTCGATTTCAGGCATGGCGCTGTTCCTGTGCGCGGATGAGATCAACAGCAGACCAAAACGGCAATCGGTGACGGCATTACATAGTTGTGCCTCACCAACCGCCCACAACCGGCCCGGGCGGTTTAAACTGCGCCATTGCGATGCTAATTGTCGCATTGGCGTAAACCCGCGAAAATCGCGGGTTGGCGCTATAAGAAGTTGTCGCTTGGCGGCAAGGCCGCGCTGAAAACTGTCCTTACAATCCCTGCATCGCCCGCCAGTTTCAGGCAGGCGTTCCTCTTCAGGAGACTCCGATGTCCGTTGAGCAAGCCCCGGTGCAACGTGCCGATTTCGACCAGGTCATGGTTCCCAACTACGCACCTGCCGCTTTCATCCCCGTGCGTGGCGCAGGTTCCCGCGTGTGGGACCAGGCGGGCCGAGAGCTGATCGACTTTGCCGGCGGCATCGCGGTCAACGTATTGGGTCACGCCCACCCGGCGCTGGTCGGTGCATTGACCGAACAGGCCAACAAGCTGTGGCACGTGTCCAACGTCTTCACCAATGAGCCGGCCCTGCGCCTGGCCCATAAGCTGATCGACGCCACGTTTGCCGAGCGTGTGTTCTTCTGCAACTCCGGCGCCGAAGCCAACGAGGCCGCCTTCAAGCTGGCCCGTCGCGTCGCCTTCGACCGCTTCGGCACCGAGAAATACGAAATCATCGCCGCGCTGAACAGCTTCCACGGCCGCACCCTGTTCACCGTGAACGTGGGTGGCCAGTCGAAGTATTCCGACGGCTTCGGTCCGAAAATCGTCGGCATCACCCACGTGCCGTATAACGACCTGGAAGCGCTGAAAGCCGCCGTCTCGGACAAAACCTGCGCCGTGGTGCTGGAGCCGATCCAGGGCGAAGGCGGTGTGCTGCCGGCAGAGCTTTCTTACCTGCAAGGCGCCCGCGACCTGTGCGACGCGAACAACGCGCTGCTGGTGTTCGACGAAGTGCAAACCGGCATGGGCCGCAGCGGCGAGCTGTTTGCCTATCAGCATTACGGCGTAGTACCGGACATCCTCACCAGCGCCAAGAGCCTGGGCGGCGGTTTCCCGATTGCCGCCATGCTGACCACGGAGGCCCTGGCCAAGCACCTGGTGGTCGGCACCCACGGCACCACCTACGGCGGCAACCCGCTGGCGTGCGCGGTGGCGGAAGCGGTGATCGACGTGATCAACACCCCGCAAGTGCTGGCTGGCGTTAATGCCAAGCACGACCTGTTCGTTTCTCGTCTGGAGAAGATTGGCCAGCAATACGGCATCTTCACCGAAGTGCGTGGCCTGGGCCTGTTGCTCGGTTGCGTGCTGAGCGATGCCTGGAAAGGCAAGGCCAAGGACATCTTCAACGCCGCTGAGCGCGAAGGCCTGATGATCCTGCAAGCCGGCCCGGATGTGGTGCGCTTCGCCCCGAGCCTGGTGGTGGAAGATGCCGATATCCAGGAAGGCCTGGACCGCTTCGAACGTGCTGTTAAAAAGCTGACGCAAGCCTGATAGACCGTTGGGTGCCCGACGAGTCGGGCGCCCAACACAAATTTTGTATGCCGGACTCTTTAGTTGAAGCTGTGAAGATCAAATGTGGGAGCGGGCTTGCTCGCGAATGCAGTGGCTCAGTCACCTGAA